>DJSH01000051.1:18861-42771 GCA_002440225.1 Candidatus Segatella violae | reverse complement strand
GATACTGTGGCTGAATCAAGAGTTGGTCGTTCTTGCGGCCACGGTCCAATGTCATGGCTGTGACGGCGTCCATATCGCTAGAGAACTTGGAGAATGCCTCCAACTCACGATACTGCGCCATATCGATCTTCAGTGTACCTGCCACCTTCTTCATACTCTTGATCTGAGCCGAACCACCCACACGAGATACGGAGATACCTACGTTGATGGCTGGACGGAAGCCCTGGTTGAAGAGGTCGGTCTCCAAGAAGATCTGACCATCGGTGATGGAAATCACGTTGGTTGGGATGTATGCGGATACGTCGCCTGCCTGGGTCTCGATGATAGGGAGGGCAGTCAAAGAACCACCACCCTTCACGTGGCCCTTCATGCACTCTGGCAGGTCGTTCATCTGCTCGGCTACCTCCTGCTGGTCGTTGATACGAGCGGCACGCTCCAACAAACGAGAGTGGAGATAGAACACATCGCCAGGGTAAGCCTCACGTCCTGATGGACGACGAAGAATCAAGGATACCTCACGATAAGCCACAGCCTGCTTACTCAAGTCATCGTATACCACGAGGGCTGAGTAACCACGGTCGCGGAAATACTCACCGATGGCGGCACCAGCGAATGGTGCGTAGTACTGCATGGCGGCAGGATCGGCTGCCGTAGCACTTACAATGATGGTATATGGCAGGGCACCGTGCTCCTTCAAGTTCTGTACCAAAGCTGCAACGGTAGAAGCCTTCTGACCAATTGCCACATAGATACAATAAACAGGCTTACCTGCCTCATAGAAACTCTTCTGGTTGATGATGGTGTCGACGGCGATGGCAGTCTTACCTGTCTGGCGGTCACCAATGATAAGTTCACGCTGACCACGGCCGATAGGAATCATGGAGTCGACAGCTTTCAAACCTGTCTGAAGAGGCTCCTTCACTGGCTGACGATAAATAACGCCTGGAGCCTTGCGGTCCAAAGGCATCTCGAAAGCACCAGTCAGGTCGATGTCGCCAAGACCATCAATGGCCTCACCCAGAGGGTTAACGACACGTCCGAGGAAGTTGTCGTTCACACGGATGGAAGCGATACGGTGAGTACGCTTCACGCTCTGTCCCTCTTTGATGCCAGCGGTAGGACCCAGCAGGACACAACCCACGTTGTCTTCCTCCAAGTTCATGACGATAGCCATGGTGCCATTCTCAAACTCAAGGAGCTCGTTGGCCTCTGCGTTTCTCAGACCATAGATACGAGCCACGCCATCGCTGACGGTGAGCACAGTACCAACTTCGTCAAACTGCTGAGAGCCATTCACCTCCTGGAGCTGCTGTTCGAGCACTTCAGACACCTCACTTGGTTTAATTTTATCTGACATTGTTTTGTTACTTTTTAAATTTTACTTTTTGAGCTGTGTCAGGATGTTCTTGAGCTTCGTCTTGACGCTCGCATCCATCCTGTAAGTATCATACTCAAGGATGAATCCACCGATGATGTCGGGGTTCACCTCAGTCTTAAACTCCACAGTACCTTGCGTTCTCTGCTCCACCATCTTGCGCATCTTGTCCTCGGTCTGAGGGTCGACGGCGGTGGCGGTGGTCAGCTTACCGCGGATGATGTTCTTCTGTTTCCTGTAAAGAGTGATATACGAAGCAGCCATGAATTGCAGGGTGCTTTCCCTATCCTCCTTCAGTACAAGAGCGATGAACTTGCGGCTCAGCTGCGATGGGTTCTTGCCCATGGCGGTGTTGAGCAGTGCCTCTTTCTTGTCCTTGGAGAGCATAGGGTTGTCTATCGTAAATCTCAGTTCAGGCACGTCGATGTAGCTCTTAAAGAGCGTTTGCATCTCCTGGTAGACCTGATCTTCGAGCTTCATGCTGAGCGCACTCTTGATGAGCGCACGCGCATAACGCACCGATATTACTCCTATATCCATAAGCTTTACTATTTGTTGTCAGAAGAAACCTCGTCCAGCAGTCGATTTATCATATCCATCTGCTCCTTGTCGGTAGAAAGCTTCTCCTTGAGCACCTTCTCGGCCACCTGTACTGAGAGCTCTGCCACCTGTGTGCGAATGTCGCGGATGGCGTTTTGCTTCTCGGTTTCGATTTGAGCCTTGGCCTCAGAGAGAAGACGAGCACCCTCTTCACGGGCCTTGTCCTGAGCCTTCTCTACGATGGCGTCACGAGTTTCGGCTGCCTCCTTGAGGATGGCAGCCTGCTTCTCGCGAGCTTCCTGCAGAATGGATTCACCTTCTTTTTGGATATTGGCAAGCTTCTCATTGGCCTCATGAGCTTTCTTCAAACTGTCGTCGATGTACGCCTTACGATCGTTCACCATCTTGACGATAGCAGGAAATCCAGCCTTTGCGAGGATGACAAAGACAATGATAAAAACCACTGTCATCCAGAAAAGCAAGCCAGATGCCGGCATTAATAAATCCATATATACTGGTTAAAGTTTTACTTAAACGTTTGAAATTAACTAACTCTTTTTCTTCTTATTCTGCTTTGTCTCTTCCTATCCCGTAGGGCATGGGGAAGACAAAGCGAACAGAAGCCGTCATTACATGACGATGGCCAAGATGGCGATGATGACTGCGAAGAAGGCAACACCCTCAACCAACGCTGCTGCGATGATCATAGAAGAACGAAGGTCACCCATCTTCTCTGGCTGGCGAGCCATAGCGTCCATAGCCTGACCACCAATACGACCAATACCAATACCTGCGCCAATTGCGGCAAGACCTGCGCCTACTGCGGCACCCAACTTTGCAACTTCTGCTGCTAATAAAAGTGATAACATAATCTTAAAAATTTAAGTTGTTAATATTTTCTTGTTAATTATTCTATTTTACGATTTCAGGCTTTGCCTCTGGATGGACATGTGCCTGCGAGATGAATACTGCACTCAGCATGGTGAACACCAATGCTTGGATGTAGCTTACCAATACTTCGAGGAGCATCATGAAGGCGCTCATCGCAACACTTACGATTGTCATACCTGTACCCGCAACATAATTGGCAATAGCATTCTCACTGATGTTGAACATAATGAAAATGATAGCCGCGAACGACAGGGCGATTGCGTGTCCTGCCATCATGTTGGCGAAGAGTCGGATGATAAGAGCCAACGGTTTCGTGAAGATTCCGAAGAGCTCGATGAATGGCATCAATGGAACTGGCACTTTCAACCATGTTGGAACCTCTGGCCAGAAGATATCCTTCCAATAGGCCTTGGTACCAGTGAAATTGGTGATGAGGAATGTCGTCACACCGAAGAAACAGGTGCAGGCGATATTGCCAGTCAAGTTTCCACCACCTGGAGGGAATGGTACGATACCCATGATGTTGGCCACAAAGATGAAGAAGAAACAAGTAAGCAACCATGGTGCATACTTAGGTGCCTCATCACCGAGAGTAGCCTTAATCACGTCGTTGTAGACAGACATGATAAACATGTGCATCAACCCAACGAATCCCTTTGGCGCAGGATCGTCCACCTTGTGATTCTTGCACCAGCGAGCTGGTATCAATACACACAGCAACAAGATAATGGCATCGATGAAGAGCACACATGTGGTCTTCGTGATGGAGATGTCAAGTGGCAGAACTTCCGCCCCGTTCACCTTTTCCACAATCTTGTTTGGATTGCTCTGTGCCTCACCGTTCTTGATCACCAGGTTATATGGGCCAGGGCGGTCGCCGTTGGCGTCTTTCTCCTCAGAGAACTCGCCGCTGCTGAACACGTGCCAGCCCGTGGTGGTATGAACGATGACAGGCAGGTTAATCACGATTGGGGTGTTGCCCACCGTCGTGATATGCCAATCATAAGAATCCTTGATATGACCCCACAATATCTCTTTCACGTCGATGTTCTCCTTGGCAGACACCTGCATAGGTGCCAACGTAAAGAGCATCATCGCCAGCAAGAGGAATTGTTTGAGATATTTCATAATCGTCTAATTCTTATTTATTATTATTTATTTTTTGCTGAACTCGCCTATCCTAAGTCATTAGGAAAGGCGGCTCTTGCGCTCTACCCGAGCGAAGTAGATGCAGTCGAACACGAGAAGCACTACATAGAAAAGAGCGAAGATAGCTGCGAAACCTAGAATATTCGCCTTGTCGCACACGACGACATAAACGAGAAACACCACAGCACCCAGCATCATCTTCAGAGCGGATGCTGCCAGATAGAACTTAGCCAGATTGGCGGGTGACGACTTAGCCACCGAGGTCCAAGCCTCGCCATAAGCAGTACTTGCAACAAGCGAGAATATGGCACTCACCACCAGTGGGTTGACCACCTGAGCGATGATATGGTCGCACTGAGCGGAAATCCTGCAGGCAAAGAGGATGGCGAGAGCCATCGCTGCTGTGAGCCATAGGGAAATCTGCTTATACTTGCGCCCTACTTGCTTGATATGCTGTAATTGTTCTTTATCCATCGATTATATAACTTCTTGCTTCAGACTCTTTTCTAAAATCACACTTCCACGCAAAGGCTTACTTCGTTTTTCTTACATTCCACGAATCCGCCTTGGATGTCCAATGTCTGCTTTCCTTCCTGGGTTGTATACTCCACCTTGCCCACTTCGAGCGAGGAGATGATAGGTGCGTGATCATTGAGAATCTCGAACGAACCGAGAGTTCCGGGTACCAATACACTTTCAACATCCCCTTGGAACACTACCTTCTCAGGTGAAACTATCTTGAGTTTTAACATAATTGTAGGGTATTAAAGATTACGCCTGAGCTGCAGCGAGCAACTGCTTAGCCTTCTCCTTGGCATTCTCAATAGTACCTACGTTGAGGAATGCCTGCTCTGGCAGGTCGTCTACCTCGCCGTCAAGGATAGCATTGAAGCCCTTGATAGTTTCTTCGATTGGCACCATCACACCCTTCAAACCGGTGAACTGCTCGGCAACGGTAAATGGCTGGCTCAAGAAACGCTGTACACGACGTGCACGGTTCACGGTCAACTTATCTTCGTCTGAGAGCTCATCCATACCGAGGATGGCGATGATATCCTGAAGTTCATTGTAACGCTGCAACAACTGCTTTACACGCTGAGCGCAATCGTAGTGAGCCTTGCCCACGATCAGTGGGTCGAGGATACGAGAGGTAGAGCCCAGTGGGTCTACGGCTGGATAGATACCGAGAGAGGCAATCTTACGAGAAAGCTCCGTAGTAGCATCCAAGTGGGTAAAGGTAGTGGCTGGAGCAGGGTCAGTCAAGTCATCGGCTGGCACATACACAGCCTGTACTGAGGTGATGGAACCATTCTTGGTAGAAGTGATTCGCTCCTGCATCTGTCCCATCTCAGAAGCCAAAGTTGGCTGATAACCTACGGCTGAAGGCATACGGCCCAGCAACGCAGACACCTCAGAACCAGCCTGGGTGAAACGGAAGATGTTATCGATGAAGAACATGATGTCGGCTGCCTCGCCGTTCTTGCCTCCATGATCACGGAACTCCTCAGCGACAGTCAAACCAGAAAGGGCTACAGAGGCACGTGCCCCAGGTGGCTCATTCATCTGACCATATACAAGGGTCGCCTGGCTCTTGGCGAGCTCCTCTGGGTCGACGAGCGAGAGATCCCACTTGCCTTCCTCCATGGCCTTCTTGAACTTGTCGCCATACTTGATAACGCCAGATTCGAGCATATCTCGAATCAAGTCGTTACCCTCACGGGTACGCTCACCTACACCTGCGAACACAGAGTAACCATTGTGTCCCTTGGCGATGTTGTTGATCAACTCCATAATGAGCACCGTCTTACCAACACCGGCACCGCCGAAGAGTCCGATCTTACCACCCTTCATGTAAGGCTCCAACAAGTCGATGACCTTGATACCTGTTGCGAGCATCTCCTTATGGGTAGACAACTCGTCAAACTTAGGAGCCTCACGGTGGATAGGATAAGCACCCTCCATGTTCAATGGCTTCATACCATCAATCGGTGCGCCGATGACGTTCATCATACGTCCCTTGATTTGCTCTCCTGCTGGCATCACGATAGGGCTTCCCGTTGGGATAACCTCCAAGCCGCGCTGCAAGCCATCGGTGTTGTCCATGGCGACACAACGAACTGTATCCTCACCGATGTGCTGCTGCACCTCGATGATCAGCTCGCGACCGTCTGGGCGTTTCACCTTCAGAGCTTCATAAATCCTAGGAAGCACTTTCTCCGGATTCTCGCCCTTAGTATCGAAATAAACGTCGATAACAGGACCGATAATCTGCGAAATGCGTCCGTTAATTTGTGACATAAGCTTATTAGTTTAAAAAGTTATTTATTTCTTTATATCCGACTGCAAAAGTAACAACAATTTGCGGAAACTACAAAATTATTTTCGGTTTTGTTCCGATTTAAACTATTTTTAGTTCCGCTTAAACCATTTTTACGTTCTGCGAGCCAGCTATCATTATCGCTTATTGCGGCGATTAGATACTCAGTTCGTCCAGCACCTTGATGAGCTTGCGATCGAATGGCTTGTCTGAGCGTATAGCCTCTGACAGTGGCACATACACCACCTCGTTGTTGCGCACGCCAATCATCACATTGCGCTGTCCCTGCATGATGGCCTCGATGGCTCCGCAACCCGTGCGGCTGGCAAGGATGCGGTCACGTGCAGATGGACGACCACCACGTTGCAAGTGGCCAAGGATAGACACACGCACATCAAACTCAGGGAACTCTTTGCGCACACGGTCAGCATAATACAACGCACCGCACTTAGGGCTTTCCGACACGATGACGATACAGCTCTTCTTTGACTTACGGATACCACGCTCCATAAACTGTGCCAACTGGTCGACGTCAGTGGAATCCTCTGGAATGATGGCAGCCTCCGCGCCACTAGCGATGGCTGAGTTCTGTGCCAAGAAACCAGCATCTCGTCCCATCACCTCGACGAAGAAGATGCGCTCATGGCTCTGGGCGGTATCACGAATACGGTCTACACACTCCACGATGGTGTTCATTGTGGTGTCGTAACCAATGGTGTTGTCTGTACCATAGAGGTCATTGTCGATGGTACCAGGCAGACCGATGCAACATACATCAAACTCACGTGCAAAATTCATAGCACCTGTGAGCGAACCATTACCACCAATCACGACAAGAGCGTCTATTTCCTCTTTTTGGATAGTCTCGAATGCCTTCTGGCGACCTTCTTGGGTCATGAACTCCTTCGAGCGAGCAGTCTTCAGGATTGTACCTCCGGTGCCGATGATACCCGACACGTTTTCGGTGGTGAATGTTTTGATTTCATCGTTGATGAGTCCGTCGTAACCACGATAAATGGCCTTTACATTATAACCATTGTAAATGGCCGAACGAGTTACCGCACGGATAGCCGCGTTCATACCTGGGGCATCGCCTCCAGATGTAAGAATACCTATAGTCTTAATCTTTGCCATAACTATATACCTTATTATATAATGTTAGTTTGTTATTTAATTGACGTTACGATTTGTGTTTTTCGCTCATATATTTGTTCTAGGGATAGTTTCTTCCCTCTTGTGGTCTAAATAATCAGATATACCGCTCCCGCTACAAGCTTGTGCGAGAGCCAGAGGATGGCTAGTCCTATCACGCCACCCAGCAGAGCCTTCCATCCGATGTTGCGGAAGAACCAACCCATGCGCATGCGCTCCATTTTCATCAAGGCCAAGCCACTGATGGTGCCAATGCCGAGCACGTTGCCGCCAGCCATCACGCAATAGGCGATGACCGACCAGTATATGCCGTTGGCATTGTAATCTGTAAGGATGTCGCAGCTAGGATCTCCCAATCCCACCACGTCATGCAAAGAGAAGAAATTCATCGCGGTGGCGAAGTTGTCGAGCACAGTGCTCAAGAGTCCTGCTACCACCCCATGGAGCCATACGCTCGGATGCTGAAGATCCGAGCCCAAGAAGGCGTTGAGGTCGGCGAATGCGCCGGTCTCCTTCACCACTCCGATGGAGAGCATGATGCCGAGCACGAAGAGTATCATCTGTATGATGCCATACTGCAACACACGTGGCGTGCGTCGCTCAGCCATGGCATCCATGTTCATCAGTTTACGATTGAACACCTCATTCACAATCCAAAGGATGCTCAACACGCAGAGCGCACCGAGGAACGGACTCAGTTTGGTGATGTTATGGAAGGTAGGGATAAACCACAGCCCGCCGATGCCCACGAAGAGCATCACCAGTCGCTGCCATACATTCAGGCGAGTGTCGTCGCCACGGAAAGGCATCACGATCCATTCGGTCTCTACCCGCTCTGGCAACATACGCTGCATCATCGCCGTAGGGATGAGCCATGCCGCCAAGCATGGCAACAACATGAGGCAAGAGTACATGGTAGCCGTCACCGCTCCCTGATTCCAAAGCACGAGTCCCTCCGGATTGCCTATCACGGTGAGCGCCCCACCACAGTTGGCGGAAATCAGTATAGCACTGCCATATATCATGCGCTGGCGGCGATTAGGTATCACGCCATGCATCAAGGTGAGCATCATCACAGTGGTGGTGAGGTTATCGAGGTTGGCGGAGATGACGAAGGTCACCACCGACAATATCCACAACATCTTCTTGCTGCTGCGTGTGCGAAGCAACTGGCGCACGAAATCGAAGCAGCCATTATTGTTGAGTATCTCGACAATGGTCATGGTGGCGAGGAGGAAGAGCACAATCTCGGCAGCCCTGCCCACATAAGGCACGAAGATGCTACGCGAGATAAAGATCTTCACGTTGGTGCTGGTAGGCTCCACCTCGTTCCACATACCTATATTCAAATAACGGGAATAATCAGTGGAATGCTCGCTAGTCACAAAATCCATACCGAAGCAGATATAGAGCACCCACCCCACTGCCGCAGCGAAAATAGCTACGGCGGCACGGTTCACCTTGGTGATGTTCTCCGTGGCGATGAGAACATACGCCAAAATCAGTATGGCAAGGATGACTAGTGTCATATTTTCTCTATATTAAATCATTTTCTTGCGCAAAGGTAACAAAATATTTGAAATCACAAGCATTTTGACGGCATTTTTTAATTGCTTTAACGTTTTAATAATAATGTAACATCAATACTTAAAGGTATAAGGATAAAGCTTTTAGTTAAATATACTTAACTAGAAGCAGAAAAAAGCCGAAAGAGAACGCTAATTCACTGAAAATGTGTAATTTTGCGCCCGATTTATACAATTCACATAAAGTCTAACTTTATTAATTTTAAAATTTTAATTATTTTTTATGTCAGATTTAAAGAACGTAAAGCCATTGGACGACTTCAATTGGGACGAGTTTGAGAATGGCACAAGCGCAAACGTCAGCAAGACAGACCTCGAGAAGGCCTATGACGAAACTCTTAACAAGGTAACAGAGCACCAGGTGGTTGAGGGTACCGTAATCTCTATCGATAAGAAAGAGGTTATCGTAAACATCGGTTACAAGAGCGATGGTATCATCCCTGCTTCTGAGTTCCGTTACAACCCAGACCTCAAGGTTGGCGACAAGGTTGAGGTTTATGTAGAGAACCAGGAGGACGCTAAGGGTCAGTTGGTACTCTCTCACAAGAAGGCTCGCTTGAGCAAGAGCTGGGAGCGTGTTAACGCTGCTCTTGAGAACGAGGAAGTTATTCAGGGTTACATCAAGTGCCGCACTAAGGGCGGTATGATTGTTGACGTATTCGGTATCGAAGCTTTCTTGCCAGGAAGCCAGATCGACGTTCACCCTATACGCGACTACGACGTATTCGTAGGCAAGACTATGGAGTTCAAGGTCGTTAAGATCAACCAGGAATTCCGCAATGTTGTTGTTTCTCACAAGGCTCTCATCGAGCAGGAGTTGGAAGCACAGCGCAAGGAGATCATCTCTAAGCTTGAGAAGGGTCAGATTCTCGAAGGTACTGTTAAGAACATCACTACCTACGGTGTATTCGTTGACCTCGGCGGCGTAGACGGATTGATCCACATCACAGACCTCTCTTGGGGTCGCGTAAGCGATCCACACGAGGTTGTATCTCTCGACCAGAAGATCAACGTTGTTATCCTCGACTTCGATGAGGAGAAGAAGCGTATCGCTCTCGGTTTGAAGCAGCTCACTCCACACCCATGGGATGCTCTTGATCCAAACCTCAAGGTTGGCGACCATGTTAAGGGCAAGGTAGTTGTTATGGCCGACTACGGTGCATTCGTTGAGATCGCTCCTGGCGTTGAGGGCTTGATCCACGTATCTGAGATGTCTTGGAGCCAGCACTTGCGTTCTGCTCAGGACTTCATGAAGGTTGGCGACGAGGTAGAGGCAGTCATCTTGACTCTCGACCGCGCTGAGCGTAAGATGAGCCTTGGTATCAAGCAGCTCAAGGAAGACCCATGGGAGACCATCGAGGTTAAGTATCCTGTAGGCAGCAAGCACACAGCTAAGGTTCGCAACTTCACTAACTTCGGTATCTTCGTAGAGCTCGAAGAGGGTGTTGATGGTTTGATCCACATCTCAGACCTCTCTTGGACCAAGAAGGTTAAGCACCCATCTGAGTTCACTACCGTTGGTGCTTCTATCGACGTAGTAGTTCTCGAAATCGACAAGGAGAACCGTCGCTTGAGCCTTGGCCACAAGCAGTTGGAGAAGAACCCTTGGGATGAGTACGAGCAGATCTACACTCCAGGTTCAATCCACCAGGGTACTATCACAGAGATCATGGACAAGGGTGCCGTAGTAGCTCTCGCAGAGGGCGGCGAAGGCTTCGCAACTCCTAAGCACCTCACCAAGGAGGATGGTACTCAGGCTAAGAAGGGCGAGACTCTCGACTTCAAGGTACTCGAGTTCGTTAAGGAGACAAAGCGTATCATCCTCTCTCACTCTCGTACATTCGAGGAGGGCAAGGACGAGCCAATCGCTAAGCCAGCTCGCAAGCACAACAATGGTGGTCGCAAGAACGAGACAGCTTCTATCAACAACGTAGCAGCTGGTACTTCACTCGGCGACATCGACGCACTTGCTAAGTTGAAGGCTCAGATGGAGGGCAAGGCTTAATAGCCACTCGCCTATCCCATTTGGGACAATAATGAAGAAGAAGAATAAATAATTCACACACTTCATAATGATTATGGAACCGGTTTCCCATCATGGGGAATCGGTTCTTTTTTTATTCCATTTTAGCCCATTATCAGGCATTTACATCAAGAAACATGCTGAAAAGCAGAAAAATTGCGAAAAACATTTGGCTAGTTTGAGTTTTTATAGTAACTTTGCACGCAATAAGTTTTAGAAGTTCAAGATATGAAATACTCAAAATTTTTAGCGGTTCCGCTGTCTGTGGGATGTCTTTCCCTCCTCTCCTCCTGCTTCAAGGAGGAGCCTCTCAATGCCGAATGCGACATTGAGCAAGCGTATATACATGCAGGCGACAAGCTCGACAGTTGGTTTCTGAGTCCTACGGACACGCTCGTCAGCGTACAATCCGACGAAGACCATATCGAGTTCACCATGAGCGGAGGAGCCGACCTTACTCAACTAGCCCCTAAGTTCCGACTCACACCGGGAGCCACCATCACCCCGGAGAACGGCAGCAAGCAGGACTTCTCGAAAGGTTCCGTGAAATACACCGTTACATCCGAGGACGGTAAGTGGAGCCGCATCTACTTCGTATCGGTGAAGGGAATGCTCAAGTTTGGAAGCGAGCATGAGTTCAACTTCGAAAACTGCTACAACAGCGGCAAATTCTACGTCTGGACTGAACCTTGGGTCATGGAAAACGGCAAAACCCAAAAGGTGTCAATGTGGGCGACGGGAAACCCTGGCTACCAGATAAGCAACAGCTCGGCGGCTGCAGAGGACTACCCTACCAGCCCATTCGAGCACAGCGACGCACCATTCGACCAGCCGGGCATAGCCAACAAGGGTGTGAAGCTCACCACCTCGCGCACAAGCGGACTCGCCGATATGGTGAAGAAGCCTATCGCAGCCGGCAACCTCTTCATCGGGCAGTTTGACCCTACCAACGCCCTGCAAGACGCTATGTCGGCTACCAAGTTCGGTCGCCCATTCTGTTTCGACAGCAAGCCCAAGACTTTCACAGGCTACTACAAATACAAGGCGGGCGAGAAATTCACCGACAAGAACATGAACGTGCTGGAGCAGAAAGACTACGGCACCATCTATGCTGTGTTCTACGACAACCACGACCCCTACGGCAAGGCAGTGGTGCTCTACGGCGACAACGTGCAGACCAGCCCGCAAGTGGTGGCACTAGCCCGACTCGACAACATCGACAACACGCCAGAGTGGACTCCATTCACCCTCAACTTCATCTATCGCAAGGAGGTAGACGAGCAGAAACTCAAGAAAGGTGGCTACAGCCTAGCCATCGTATGCTCATCGAGCACCAACGGCGCAGAGTTTATGGGAGCAGTGGGCAGCACGCTCTGGGTGGACAAGTTTAAGGTGACATGCGAATAAGAGATAGAGAGAAAGGTAACATGTGAATAAGTGATAGAGAAAGATAACATGAAGAAGATTTTCACTATAGCCCTGCTCATGGCAAGCTTCACAGCCACAGCCCTGGCAGGCAACAACGACAAGAGCCACTGGAGTGCCTGGAACAGCTATCTCCACAACTATAAGTACTACGTTCACGTGGGCTACAACATCGGCGGTACCATGCCCATTGGTATGCCTGCCAGCATTCGCACCCTGCACAGCTACACGCTCCAGCCTAACTTCTCGCTTGGCGTGGATGCCCATCATGCCATCTCGGGCAGATGGGGATTCGTGGGCGGCATTCGTTTCGAGAACAAGGGGATGAAGACCGATGCCGGTGTGAAGGGCTACCACATGAGGATAGTGCGTGGCGGCGAACAGCTGGAAGGTGTATTCACGGGCAGCGTGGTAACAAAGGTGGACATGAGTCTGCTCACCGTGCCGGTGCAAGCTACCTACGACCTGAGCGAGCACGTGCGCCTCAAGCTAGGTCCTTACGTGAGCTACGTAACTTCGAAGAAATTCGAGGGATGGGCATACGACGGTTACCTGCGCCGACAGGAGGAAGGTCACCTCAAGGGCGACCCTACCGGGCAGAAGGTGATGCTGGGACACGACGAGGGCGAGCGAGGAGACTACGATTTCTCCGACGACATGCGCAACTGGCAGTTCGGACTAGACCTAGGCGTAGATTGGTACATCACCAAGCGATGGGGCGTGAAGGCCGACCTGAGCTGGGGTCTGAACGGCATCTTCAAGAAGGACTTCGACACCATCGAGCAGACGATGTATCCGATATATGGAAACATCGGAGTGACTTACCAGCTGAAGTAAAATTACATCAGCTGACGCAAAGAGCACAGCAGAAACAAAGAGCATTCACGTTTCACCCCCAAAAACATGAAACGTCAATCAATAAAGAACATAAGTAATATTATTAATTTTTAAAAGAGAAGAAAAAATGAAGAAATTTTTCTATTTGATGGCCCTCGTTTGCACATTGGGCTTCTTCACAGCTTGTAGCGACGACAACGACGATCCACAAATCGTACGCAACGAGAAGATCGAGGGCACTTGGAATCTTGAGGAGAACTCAACAGTGGATATGGGCGACCAAGGCGAATTGATCGTAGGTTCTGCCAAGTTCACATGGGACTGCCCTGCAGACACCAAGATAACCATCGACATGGGCGGCTTCCCTATGGAATTGCCTGTAACCACAGTAACTGCATTGGTCAACAACCTCGCCAACACATACCTTCCACAGGTATTGAAGGACGTAACTTTTACAGCCGATGGCAAGATCAACGCTACATACGCCGACCTCCCAGAGGACACAGAGTCTGTCGCTTCAACTACACCAGCATGGAAGAAGGCTGAGGGCTACGCTACCTACAAGGTTGTAAACGACAACCTCATCAATGTAACAGTAGATGCAGACAAGGCTACAGATAACATCGAGGACCTACAGGAGAAAGCTCAAATCAAGGCTATCCTCCAGAAATACAACTCTATCCCTGTAAACATCCGCTGGAACGGCACAAAGCCTTACTTCTATGTTGACAAGGCATTCGTTCAGCCATTGCTCGCCAACCTCGTGGCAATGATAAGCCAGGTTCCTACAGACAGCATAGACGAGGACGACTTGGCTACATTCAACATGATCAAGGCTATCGTAAACCAGTTGCCAGATATTATGGAGAATACCACAACATTCGAGGCTGGTCTTGAGCTCACTAAGTAAGAAGGAAACCCATGATTACCCCCAAAGGGGGCATGAAATCATGCGATACCATTCATACAACAAAAATCCCCAGCAGTCAGCGTGAAATCTGATTGCTGGGGATTATTCTTTATCTACCATTTGTTATTCAATCACTACTCTACCACCAACAGTATAGAGAAAGGTCTCGCTATTAATCGGAAACGCATGTATTACTAATACAAATAAAGATTTTCCCTAGGAGAAATTATATTTATCTCTATAAGAAATTATGTATTATCCTATATGAATTTTATGTTCAACGTCGTTGAATATAAGTTCAACGTCACTGAATGTATGTTCAACGTCGTTGAACTCACGTTCAACACTGTTGAACAAAGAAATCAACTAGGTCTAGGAACAATTACCCATAGCACCAGGAACAATTGTCCCTAGCTCTATAAACAAATACAATAAAGGAAAGATACCACCGGAACCAATAAAAACAAAAAAAGATTGCATCAGCGGAAATACTTCCAACCAATGCAATCTTCAGTCTTTTCAAAATCTAGAGGCTAGAATAAATTCTAGCGCTGGATTTACTTCACCTTTGCAACGATAGCCTTGAAAGCCTCAGGGTTGTTTACAGCGAGGTCAGCGAGCACCTTGCGGTTGATCTCGATACCTGCCTTGTGAAGAGCACCCATCAACTGGCTGTAGCTCAAACCCTCGATACGTGCGGCAGCGTTGATACGCTGGATCCACAATGCGCGGAATGCACGCTTCTTGTTACGACGGTCACGATAAGCGTAGGTAAGACCCTTCTCCCAAGTGTTCTTAGCTACTGTCCATACATTCTTGCGAGCTCCATAGTAACCCTTAGTGAGCTTCAAGATTTTTGTTCTTTTTGCTTTTGATGCAACGTGATTTACTGATCTTGGCATAATTTTTTTTCTTTAAAAGTTCGACTAAAAAGTTAATTAATTAACGGAGGCAGAGCAAGTCGCGAACCTGCTTCAAGTTAGCGCGGTCTACGAGAGTATCTCCAACGAGGTTTCTCTTCTGCTTCTTTGTCTTCTTAGTCAAGATGTGACTGTGATAAGCGTGATGACGCTTAATCTTACCTGTACCGGTGAAACGGAATCTCTTCTTTGCGCCGGAATTAGTCTTTACTTTTGGCATTTTTACTTTTAATTTTAAATTGTTATTTATTATAGCGATGGCAACGCATATACCAGGGCGTTACGCATCTTTTTCTTCTGCAAGTTTCTTCAGGGCGTCACCGCCCTTTGCATTGGCGAGCAAGCCGTTCTGCTCGGCTCTAGCCTCAGCCTGAGCCTCAGCGGCAGCCTTGGCCTCAGCCTCACGCTTCTCGCGATCGAGCTTTTGCTGGCTCTTCTTAGCCACGCCAGCCTTCTTAGGACTGAGATAGAGGAACATCTTCTTGCCTTCGAGCTTAGGCATCTGCTCCACCTTGCCAAACTCTTCCAAGTCGTTGGCGAAACGGAGGAGGAGAACCTCACCCTGCTCCTTGAAAAGGATAGAGCGACCACGGAAGAACACGTAGGCACGCACCTTGTTGCCTTCGCCCAAGAACTCCTTGGCGTGCTTGAGCTTGAACTGGTAGTCGTGCTCATCGGTCTGAGGTCCGAATCTGATTTCCTTGGTTTCCACCTTCACCTGCTTCTGCTTCATTTCCTTAGCATGTTTCTTCTGCTGGTAAAGGAACTTAGAATAGTCAACAATACGGCAAACTGGTGGTTGCGCATTAGGTGAAATCTCGACCAAGTCAAGTTCTTGCTGGCGAGCCAAATCAAGTGCTTTACGTGTTGGCATCACTTCTGCTCCGCCATCACTTACTACTCTCACTTCACGTACGCGTATCTGTTCGTTTACGCGGTACTGATTTTTCATTTTGTCATTTTTCATTAACTATTCGATATGTTGTCCAATTTATTAAACGGCTGCAAAGTTACTACTTTTCTATGAAACCACCAAATTTTCAAGGGGTTATTTTATAAAAAATCCGCAGATTTCTTTCGAAACCTGCGGATTTTAATATTTTATCGCTCCATATACCTTATTATATATGATACAGAGCATTTTATAAGCTTATTCCTCTGCAGCCTTGAGCTGCTCAGCCACCTCGTCGTTGATGCGCTTAGCAAACTCCTCCATGCTCATGGTAGCCTGTTCGCCACCACCTTGCTTACGCATGGACACGAGACCCTCAGCGGCCTCCTTTTCACCAACGATGACCATGTAAGGCACACGTTTCAACTCGTTGTCACGAATCTTGCGGCCAATCTTCTCGTTGCGATCATCCACAAGGGCACGAACGCCCTGCTTGTCGAGATACTGACGTACCTTCTGGGCATAGTCGTTGAATTTTTCTGAGATAGGCAGGATAGCTACCTGATCTGGAGTCAACCACAATGGGAAATGACCAGCGGTGTGCTCTATCAACACAGCGGTGAAACGCTCCAATGAGCCAAATGGCGCACGGTGAATCATCACTGGGGTCTTCTTGGAGTTGTCCTCGGCTGTATATTCCAACTTGAAACGCTCTGGCAAGTTGTAGTCCACCTGGATGGTACCCAACTGCCAGCGACGACCGATGGCATCCTTCACCATGAAGTCGAGCTTAGGACCATAGAAGGCAGCCTCGCCAACCTCCTCGCGGGTCTCCAATCCCTTCTCCTTGCAAGCCTCGCGGATGGCGTTCTCGCTCTCTGCCCAAATTTCCTCTGAGCCGATGTACTTCTCGGTATCCTTTGGATCGTGGAGAGAAATCTGAGCCTCGTAGTTGTCGAAGCCGAAGATCTTGAACACCTTCAGAATCACGTCGATCACGTTCTCGAACTCGCTCTTCACCTGGTCCTGACGAACGAAGATGTGGGCATCGTCCTGTGTGAAGGTACGCACGCGTGTCAATCCGTGGAGCTCACCGCTCTTCTCATAGCGGAACACTGTACCGAACTCTGCGATACGCAATGGCAGATCCTTGTAAGAACGTGGCTTGCGAGCGTAAACCTCACAGTGGTGAGGACAGTTCATAGGCTTGAGCATATACTCCTCGTCCTCCTCTGGTGTGTGGATAGGCTGGAAAGCGTCCTTGCCATAGTGAGCATAGTGACCTGAGGTAACGTAGAGGCTCTTGCCACCGATACCTGGAGTGATGACCTCCTGATAGTTGTAAGGCTTCAAGAGGCTGCGGAGCAACTCCTGAAGGCGGAGACGCAGCTGTGTGCCTTTTGGCAACCAGATAGGAAGGCCCTTACCTACACGCTCAGAGAACATGAAGAGTTCCATCTCCTTGCCTATCTTGCGGTGGTCGCGCTTCTTGGCCTCCTCAAGCATCACGAGATACTCGTCGAGCATTTTCTTCTTAGGGAAGCTGATACCATAGATACGAGTCATCTGCTCGCGCTTGGCATCGCCACGCCAGAAGGCACCAGCCACACTTGTAATCTTCACCGCCTTGATAAGACCCGTGTTCATCAAGTGAGGACCACGGCAGAGGTCGGTGAAGTTGCCCTGTGTATATGTAGTGATGGTGCCATCCTCCAAGTCCTGCTCGATGTGCTCGCACTTATACTCCTGACCGTCGGCCTTGAATTCCTTCAAAGCATCGGCCTTGGAAACCTCCTTGCGAACCACAGGCTCGTTCTTCTTGGCAAGCTCCATCATCTTCGCCTCAATCTTAGGGAAGTCGTTCTCAGAGATTACCTGTCCGTTGGCAGGCATCACGTCGTAGAAGAATCCACTCTCTACGGCTGGACCGAAGCCAAACTGAATGCCTGGGTAAAGCTCCTGAAGAGCCTCAGCGAGCAAGTGGGCTGATGTATGCCAGAAGGTATGTTTGCCCTGCTCATCCTCAAACTTGTAAAGTTCTACACTTGCGTCCTCGTTGATAGGACGGTTCAACTCTACTGTCTCACCATTGACACCGCAAGATACAACGTTGCGAGCGAGAGCCGGTGAGATGCTCTCGGCGATTTGTAAGCCAGTAACGCCCTGCTCGTACTCACGAACAGATCCGTCTGGGAATGTGATTTTTACCATAACAACTTAGTATTTTTATTAAATCGATTGCAAAAGTAACATTTCTTTTTGTAACTAGCGAAAAAAAACGCAATATTTTTCCATAACAGAAAAGTTTTTACTATTTTTGCATCCGAATTAATAACATTATGCTACAAAAAGAGAATATGGCAACAACAAGAATACTCATTATATATACAGGAGGTACCATCGGCATGGGCAAGGATCCCGTGACAGGCACACTGGAGCCGCTCGACTTCAACCACCTCGTTTCCTCCATGCCTGAGTTCCAACTCATACAGGCGGAGATTGACGTAAGGAAGTTTGACCCGCCTATCGACTCCAGCGACATGGATCCGATGCGCTGGGCGGAAATCGTGGGCATCATCGCCAACAACTACGACGACTACGACGGCTTCGTCATCCTACACGGCACCGACACCATGGCCTACACCTCGTCGGCACTGAGCTTCATGCTAGAGAATCTCACCAAACCTGTGGTATTGACAGGTAGCCAACTGCCTATCGGAGAGCTGCGCACCGACGGCAAGGAGAACTTGATGACTGCCATCGAGATAGCTTCGGCTAAAGACCCGGTAACCGGTCACCCGATGGTGCCAGAGGTCTGTATCTTCTTCAACGGCAAACTGATACGTGGCAACCGCGCCATCAAAATCAACGCCGAGGGCTTCCACGCCTTCGAGTCGTTCAACTATCCGCACCTCTGCGACGTGGGCATCAACTTCCAGTTCCACACCCACCACATCCTGCGCCCGGCATTCTCCCGTCCGATGACCCCCCATCTGAAGCTCGACCCGAACGTCATCGTCTTCAGCCTCTTTCCTGGCATCCAGGACGGCATCGTGCGCCACGTGTTGGAGTCGCCCGACCTGCGAGGCATCGTGATGCGCACCTTCGGCTCGGGCAACGCCCCTCACCAGCCATGGGTGATGCGACTGCTCGACGAGGCGGCCCACAGGGGCGTGAACATCGTGAACATCAGCCAATGCCTCACGGGCAGCGTGGAGATGGAACGATACGGAGCAGGATTCCAGTTGAAGACCGCCCACGTGATAAGCGGGCACGACTCCACCGTGGAGGCGATGGTTACCAAGTTGATGTACTTGCAAGGCAAATACCCCGACAACAAGACCGTAAGGGAAAAGCTGCAACAGTCGCTGGCTGGAGAGATAACCCTCTAAGTGCCAGCCTAAGGAGCGGAAAGTGCATAATCTTACATTTTTTATGCGATGAATGATTTAAAAACGTTAAATACAGGAAATTCTTTGAGGAAATCCTTGACACGTATCAATATTTTGTGTAAATTTGCAACTGAAAAGATGAAGATAAGTAAAAGACCTAACTTACAATAGGTTGACATAAAATATCATAAATTATATAAATCAACAAAACCTATAGATCATGAACATCAACAAAACGAAGAACTACGGTGAGTTCGTAGAGATTACGGCTCCCGCAGAAAGAACGACTGCTGAAGAGTATACCAACGTATTAGGTGGTGAAATTTGGTACAACTAACTCATTATTGGCGACATCATTGGCTCGCTAGCATTCATCTCTCGCAGAAACCGTATTCTCGCAGATGAAGAGAGTCGTACATATCGCAGACATTCTTAACTCAAATAAGAAAGGCTCAATCCTCGACAACATCGGGAACTGAGCCTTTTTATATGATGCTCATTCAGAGCTTGTTCTTACCACAATCTAGTGCTTACCACAGCCTTCACCATGATTGATGCCACCCTCGACTGCCTGGTGCTGGTCGCGGAGCAAGTCGTTGACAGTCTTCACAGGGTTGAACGTAGCGAGCGGAACCTCTACAAAGATGGTGTTCCAGTCGCTCATCGCACCATTCCAAAGTCCTGGCAACTCAAGCGCCTTCAAGTCCTTGCCATTCTTACTCTTGCTAGAGATGAAACCCGTGCTAGGATCTACATACTTAGGCAGGTCGAAGGCATTGCCCTTGTAATCCTTGGTAGCACATACGAGATCCACTGGGTTGAAATGAGTGCCATGGGTAAACATCTCCATATACTCCTTGTTGTTCTTGTCTATCTGGGAGCTCTCCAAAATCTGAAGGCTCACGGTACCATCGCTATTATAAGTAAGGAATGGACCACCGCCAGGCTCACCCACGTTCTTCACCACGCCGCAGACACGCATAGGGCGATTCAACTTCTTGCGCAGATAGATAACGAGCTCTGCATCCTCCAATTCCTTAATGTCCGACTTGCGACAGCAGAGGTCACGCTGCAAGAACCGAATGATTTCCTCCAACTTCTGGTGGTTGTACTGACCAGAGTCGAGCACCTTCAAGTATTCGAAAGCCTTCTTCTGGAGCGTAACCAAGATACCAGCGATAACCTGCTTCCAAGTGACAGTCTCACCCTTCAGGCGATCTGGCACTACATTGTCGATGTTCTTGATGAACACCACGTCGGCATCAATCTCGTTGAGATTTTCGATGAGTGCGCCGTGACCACCTGGGCGGAACAACAACGAGCCATCCTCGTTACGGAATGGTGTGTTGTCTGGATTGGCCGCGATGGTATCGGTAGATGGCTTCTGCTCGGAGAAGGTGATGTTATACTTGATGCCATAACGCTTGGCATACTTCTCTTCCTTCTCCTCCACCATCTTCTTGAAGAGAGCGAGATGATCGTGAGATACGGTGAAGTGGACGTTGGCCTCGCCATTGCTGCTGGCATAGAGCGCAGCCTCGACCAAGTGCTCCTCCATAGGGGTGCGCACCTCGTCCTCATATTCATGGAACTGGAGCAACCCCTTAGGCAACTGCCCATAGTTCAAGCCCTCAGGTTTGAGCAGGTTGGCTACCACAGCCTTGTACTCGCCGTTCTTGATGAGCTGCATGATGCCCTTATCGTTGTTGACATGGCACTTGTCACAAAGTGCCTTGCGGAAAGCAAACTTCTTGATGTTGTCGAAGAATTGTTTTTCAAAATCAGTAGTAGGAACATCGTATGGAGCGTCGAGGAAGGCGAACATATTCTTAAACATGCGGCTAGCAGCACCCGATGCAGGTACGAACTTCACCACCTTGTGACCCTCTGCCTTATAATCGTTCCAAGCCTTCTCATACTGCTCCACCTCCTGTGGGGTAGGAGCCACGATACCCTTGCCGATGGCAGCCGCAGCCTCCAGCTTGAGGAATGGGAACCCATTCTTGATTTGTTCCAACTGGTGTTCAATCTGCTGCTCGGAGATGCCGCGGGCAGCGATTTGCTTAAGATCTTGCTGATTCATAATACCATATTTATGTTAAATTTATGCTATCTGTGCCACAAAGTTAATTGTTTTTTCTGATAATAGGAAATATTTCCGCATTTTTTTGTAACTTTGCAATGAATATTTAACAAAGTTAGCAAATATCATATTAGGTATTACCTATTTAATATAACAAGGAGGGAACGAAATGAACGAAACAACATTTACTTTTACCCCAGAAGAAAGAGAGCAGACCATGCTCATCCTCGAACGCCTAAGAGCCGCTGCCGGCGACTCCTTCAAGCCGGGCGACGAGGAGCACCTGCGCGAAGACATCCACCACGCCTTCGAGAATCATCAAATCAAGCGTGATGTCTTCGGGCTCAACCCTATCCTCAAGTCTTTACAGACGGCGGAGATCGCCGTCAACGAGATAGGTCTGAAGCGTGACGGCATCATCGCCATCCTCATGCAGACCAGCGTCATCGACGGTTATCAGACCATCGACGACATACAGAAGAAATACGGCGACAGCGTGGCGCACATCATCAGCGGCCTGCTCCGCATCCACGACCTCTACAAGCGCAACCCTATCATCGAGAGCGAGAATTTCCGCAACCTGCTCATCTCCTTCTCCGAGGATATGAGAGTCATCTTGATTATGATAGCCGACCGCGTAAACGTGATGCGCCAGATACGTGATACCGATCAGCTCGACGCCAAGCACGAGGTGAGCGAGGAGGCGAGTTACCTCTATGCCCCACTCGCCCACAAGCTGGGCCTCTACAAACTGAAGAGCGAACTAGAGGACCTAAGCCTGAAGTACTTGGAGCATGACGCCTACTATATGATCAAGGAAAAGCTAAACGCCACCAAGCGCTCTCGCGACGCCTACATCGCCCGCTTCATCAAGCCTATACAGGAGAAGCTTGATGCCGCTGGTCTGAAATATCACATGAAGGGCAGAACCAAGAGCATACACTCCATCTGGCAAAAGATGAAGAAGCAGCACTGCGCCTTCGAGGGCGTATATGACCTCTTCGCCATTCGCATCATCCTCGATGCCCCTAGGGAGAAAGAATATATGCAGTGCTGGCAAACCTTCGCCCTCATCACCGACATGTACCAGCCGAACCCGAAGCGTATGCGCGACTGGCTCTCCGTGCCTAAGAGCAACGGCTACGAGAGTCTGCACACCACCGTGCTGGGACCTGAGAACAAGTGGGTGGAGGTACAAATCCGCACCGAGCGCATGGACGACATCGCCGAGCACGGTCTCGCCGCCCACTGGCGCTACAAGGGCATCAAACAGGGAGAGGGAGGCATCGACGAATGGCTCGCCAACATCCGTGCCGCCCTGGAGAGCAACGACGACCTGCAACTGATGGACCAGTTCACCACCGACCTGAAGGAGGACGAGGTATACGTGTTCACCCCGAAGGGCGACCTGCTCAACTTCCCTAAGGGAGCCACCGTGCTCGACTTCGCCTACTACATCCACTCCCGCATCGGCAACACCTGCGTGGGCGGAAAGATCAACGGCAGAGCCGTAAGCTTTAGAGAGGAACTTCACTCAGGCGACCAGGTGGAAATCCTCACCCAGAGCAACCAGAAGCCTCGACAGGAATGGCTCAACATCGTGCAGACCAGCAAGGCGAAGGCAAAGATTCGTCTCGCTATCAAGGAAACGCAGAAGAAAGATGGTCTCTACGCCAAGGAGCTGTTGGAACGCCGTTTCAAGAACCGCAAGCTGGAGATTGACGAGAGCATCATGGCTCGCATCATCAAGAAGATGGGCTACAAGGAGAACTCAGATTTCTACAAGGACATAGCCGAGGAGAAGCTCGACGTAAACACCGTCATCGAGAAATACATCGAGGAGCGTGACCACGACCTTAACCTCGCCAACACCTCCAAGCCTGCAGAGAGCGCCGAGAAATTTGAGTTTGAGAACCCTACCGAGGAGCTGATGAAGCAGAGCGATGATGTATTGGTCATCGACGAGAACCTGAAGGGCATCGACTTCGAACTAGCTCACTGCTGCCACCCGATTTACGGCGATCCAATCTTCGGATTCGTAACCATCAACAAGGGCATCAAGGTGCATCGCATGGACTGCCCTAACGCCAAGGAGTTGCGCCGCCGCTTCGGCTATCGCATCGTGAAGGCGAAATGGAGCGGCAAGGGAACGTCTAAGTATGCCATCACCCTGCGTATCATTGGAAACGACGACATCGGCATCGTGAGCAACATCACCAACATCATCTCCAAGGAGGACAAGCTCGTGATGCGTGGCATCAACATCTCTTCGAAAGATGGACTCTTCTCGGGCAACGTGACCGTGATGATAGACGACGCCGGCAAGACCGACGCTCTCATCAAGAAGCTAGCTGCCGTAAAAGGCGTGAAACAAGTAACGAGAATATAAACGGACATAAATAAAACAAAAAAATCCCG
>DJSH01000051.1:17337-18822 GCA_002440225.1 Candidatus Segatella violae | reverse complement strand
CGGGATTTTTTTGTTTTATTTAGCCTTGTTGAGTCGCTTGATGACCGAGTAGGCATCATACAATCCTAGCTCTCCAGCCTTCGACAGGTCTTGGATGCCAGCCTGTTTGTTGCCACTCTTCGCACGAGCAATACCTCTATTATAATAAGCCTCAGCCAAGCGGCTGTCTATACGCAGGGCAATGGTGTAGTCGTCGATAGCCTTAGACAGCTCATTGCGCTCAGCGTGTAGGTTTCCTCTATTATAATAGATGTAAGCGTTGTTGCTGTTCAAGCGGATGGCATCGCTGAAATCTGCCTCAGCGGAATGGATGTTGGTTACGCCCTTGCCTTCCGACTTATTGAACTCATCCAGCTCCGACTGGCACACAGCCCTCTGCCAATAAGCCAAGGAGCTCTTGTCATCAAGAGATATATAATAGGTGAAGTCACTGATGGCTGCCTCAAAATCCCTCAGCACGCTGTGGGCGATGGCACGTCGCATCAAGATGCTCTTCTTAGCCTCGATGTCCTTTGCCACGCTCAGGTCGGCAGAGAGTTTGTCTATCATAGAGAAGAGCTTCATCGAACTGTTGTCATCCAACTGCTCCTTACTGCATACGATGTATATCTTATCGGCAACCTTGGAAGACGAACCCATCTTCTGTCGCTGTGTCTTAGCAGACAGCTCGTTGAGTTGCTCCACCTCTTTGTCGAATGCCTGCACGCCACTTACGTTCTGCGTGTTAGGGAAGTAAGACAACTGATACATAGGCAGGTAAGCGGTCTCAACCTGTCTATTCTGGACACGTCCACGATACTCACTCTTGTAGTTATGGTCATACTTTGGTTCATCATCCACCACGAGCGAAGCAAACTTGTTAGGGTCTATCTCCGAACGCTTTCGCATCTCTTTCTTGGTCTTGGCGCTCCAGCGAGGCTGGATGCCAATGTGCTTGTTCATCTGCGCCTTGAATATGCGGAACTCATCCATCTCAGCCTTGGCATTCATGCCCAGTCGACGATAACAGTTGGCTCTGTAAGAGAGACCAGTCCAGAAGTTTGGAAACTGCGCTATCACTGTAGAATAATCACGAATGGCAGCTTTCAGATTTCCGGTCTTGTCGTGCAAGAGGGCACGGTTGAAGATGGCCATGAAATTCTTCGGTTCCATCTTGATGACGAAATCGAAATCAGTGATGGCACGGTTGTCATCTCCCAACTGCACGCGCATCAACCCTCGGTTATAATGCGCCAGGAAATTGTTCGGGTCGAGGTCGAGCGCATTGTCGTAGTCACTCATCGCCCCTCGCAAATTATTCAGATTGATGCGTGCCAAAGCACGGTTGATGTAACTGTTCACATTGTTGGGCTTGAAATGGAGGCTCTTGGTAAGTGCCTCGTCAGCCACCTTCCACTCTCTTCGAGCCAGAGCCATATAGGCACGTGTGGTCCAGGCATCCCCATCATAAGGATTGAGCTGCAGACTCTTGTCGAGCCATTTCTC
>DJSH01000051.1:2897-17278 GCA_002440225.1 Candidatus Segatella violae | reverse complement strand
TCCTTCCATTTCGTGATGATAGTATCTAGTTCCAGCTGGGCTTGGTCATACTTCTTGTCCTCCATCTGGCAGAGTGCCCGGTTGAACCAATAGTTGCGATTGCGTGGTTCCAGGCGAATGGCGGCATTATAGTCGGCTATCGCCTCGTCGTACCTATTCTGACGAATGCGGCAAATGGCACGCAAATCGTAAATGTCATTGATATAGGGATTGAGATTGAGAGCCTCGCTGGCGTCACTCTCAGCCCCCACATAGTCGTCGAGATTAAACTTAGCCACACTGCGGTAGTACCAAGGCTCATAGAGATAGGGCTTGGCACCGATGGCGAGGTTGAAATACTTGATGGAGAGCACGAAGTCTTCATAATAAAGAGCACTCCTGCCCGCCGTAATCAGACGATCAACACGATATTGCGCCATCGCCGAAGTAAACGACAGCGCAAGTAGAATCGCAACGAGAATCTTCTTCATATCTATCGACGTATCTTGGTGCGATAGCTGCAGCGGAACTTGCCCTTGATGATATTCTTGAGCTTACCCGCAATCATGTTCTTGCGAAGAGGCGAGATGCGATCCACAAACATCGTACCCTCCAAATGGTCAAACTCATGCTGCATCACACGAGCCAAATAACCATCCACCCACTCATCGTGCTCTTGGAAATCCTCGTCCATATATTTCACATGGATGCGTGTAGGGCGTGTCACTCGCTCGTTGATGCCAGGAATGGAAAGACATCCTTCGTCCGACTGGTCTTCGTTGCTCTCGTCACGCTCCAGAATATGAGCATTGATGAAAGCCTTGCGAAATCCCTTGTACTCTGGAAGGTCTTCGCTCAGCACGTCGAGATCGATGACCACTACACGGATGGCGAGGCCTATCTGTGGCGCAGCCAGTCCGATGCCATTGCTGGAATCAAGGGTCTCAAACATGTTTGCTATGAGCTGTTTCAGCTCAGGGTAATCGGGGGTAATGTCTTCAGCCACCTTTCTCAACACAGGCTGACCATAAATATAAATTGGTAAAATCATCTTCTTGATTGCAAATAATCTTGTAATATGATGGTGGCGCTAATCTCGTCCACCAGTCCTTTGTTTTCTTTTCTCACCTTCTTCTTCACGCCACCGTCTATCATAGCTCGATGTGCCAAGACACTGGTGAATCGCTCGTCGTAGTACTCGATGGGCACCTCGGGATGAGCCTTGCGCCACCGATTGTAGAAATTCTCCACGCGCGCCAAGTTCTCACTGGGTTGCCCGTTGGGCTGCATAGGCTTGCCTATTACGATGCGTTCCACCTGTTCTTTCTGAATATAACTCTCGACAAACGTGAAGAGCTCGGGTGTAGAAACAGTGGCCAACCCATTGGCGATAATCTGCAATGGGTCGGTCACTGCCAGTCCGGTACGTTTCTTACCGTAGTCTATTGATAAAATTCGCATGAATGTATATTACGAATTGTCTAGCTTAGCTCAACTTACTTCTTGAGAAGCAACCACGCATCAGGATACTTGCCTGCACGCAACTGGTTGCGGCTCTTAACGGCGCCAGCCTTGTCGGCGAAGGTAGATGCCACCACGCGATACATGTTGCGCTCACTGTTGAATACGATTTGAGAATCGTAGCCTGCACTCTTCAACGTACTGGCCAGGCCCTCTGCATTAGCCTTGAGAGAGAAAGAACCAACTACAACGCTGAAGTTCTGAAGACCAGAACCAGAGATGAGAGATACATTCTCCTGGCGAACAGTGGCATTGTCCACTTCTGTGTTAGTGCTCTCAGAAGGAGTAGTTGTCTCCAAAGGTGTCACCACTGGCTCCTGAGCCACTGGAGCCTCGGCAGCCTGCTGCGCCTCCTGCTGTTGAGCTTTCTCGTATGCCTTCTTATATGCGCTTTCCTTAGATGCGCCACAACTAGCAAGTGCCAACACTGCACACATGCCCATGCTCAAAACTGTTAATTTCTTCATAATCTTTTAAATGCTTTTATTGATTAATATTATTGTTTTCTTTTATCTGCATTACGCGAATAACGCTTTTACACTGCGAAAATACAAAATATATCTCAAAAAAAGAAGAACAAGCGATGTAAAGTTTGTTAAATAAGGGTATTAAAACATTTGTTACTAAAAATTAAGACTAAAAAGCTTGTTTTCTACAGAATATTTCGTACATTTGCAATAGAATAATCGTTTAACGTTTAAAACTTAGAAATTATGAAGACATTAGGTTACATTGGTGCATTCCTCGGCGGTGCTATCGCTGGAACAGCACTTGGTTTGATTTTTGCCCCAGAGAAGGGCGAGGATACACGCAGCAAGATTGCAGGCGCAGTTGACGATTTTTGCAAAAAGCACGACATCAAGTTGAGCCGCAAGGACGTTGACGACTTGGTAGACGACATCAAAGACGCTGCCCCTGAGGTTTAATCCCCACGGGATGAGTTTTGGGTTTAATCATTGCCAAGTCATGATGTTCTCCAACGATAAAAACGTAGAAACCATCGGGCAGCTCGTTGAGGTGCTCAAACATTACATCGGGCTTCAGTCGGAGTACTTGAAGCTCGATGTTGTTGATAAGGTGGTACGCTTGCTCACCGCCATCACTATGACGGTGGTACTCTTGGGCTTGCTCTTGATGGCTGTCATCTACCTGTCCTTTGCTGCCGCCTATGCGTTGGCGGGGGTTGTGGGGAGCCTGGCCATCGGCTTCTGCATTGTGGCTGCCGTATACCTCTTTGTATTGTTATTGTTCGTTATCTTCCGCCATAAGTGGATAGAGAAGCCACTGGTCAGATTTCTAGCAGGCTTGCTCATGGAGAAATAACCTCCCCGCTTGGGTGGTCTTACTTTTTAATATATTCGAAAGATGACACATTCAGATATTACAGAATACAATTCCCTAAGCGACATCCGTCTCAAAAAGGAGTTGCTGCGCAAGGATATAGAGGCCGACGACGCCAAGATTAAGACTTTGTGGGGTACCTTGTTCACCAAGCCAGACGTATTGTCGAGCAACGCTACTACGAGCAAACGAATCAATAGTTTGCTACATGTGGGGGCTGGCGCACTGGATGGTGCATTGCTGGCTTGGAAACTCTATAAGAAATTCAAGCCACGAAAGAGAAGGAAATAAAAAAAGGGTCACCGCTGTGACCCGAAACCTTGTTAACCTTAAATCTAATACTATGAAAAACACACTTGCAAAGGTAGTCATATTTTCGCTCTCCCACAAGCTTTTCAGCATAAAGAATTGATTTTTTACGAAATATTAACTACAGAAAGTCCATTTTTATAGTATTTCACATTAAGCAATCCACTAAACGAGGATTTTTTGCTGATCGTAACCGAAGGCAAATCCCTTAGGAAGCCGATGGTTGGCCTCATCGTATAGACCTATCTGATGAGCCATGTGAGTGAAATAGGTTTGCCGAGCCCCTATCCTACGCGACACTTCGATGGCATCGGCAACCAACTGATGGCTGTGATGCGGACGGTCGAAACGAAGGGCATTGATGACGAGTACTTCCACCCCTTTCAAGTAGTCGTACTCCTCGTCGGCCATCGTCTTCATGTCGGTGATATAGGCAAAGTTGCCCACTCTATATCCCAAGATGGGCATTTTGTCGTGCATCACACGAATGGGCATCACGTCGATGTCGCCTATCTTGAGCGGTTCATGTGGATGTATGGTATGCAGATTGAGCTTCGGGGCCCCAGGATAGAGATCTTCCGGATGCTTTGGAAAACAATATGGCATGGCATGAGGCAAAGTTTGCGTCACGATTTCGTCGCCATAAATGTTGATGTCACCATAAATGCAGAAAGGGCGCAGGTCATCGATACCTCCCACATGGTCGTAGTGGACGTGTGTTATAAGCACTCCATCTATCTTTCGAAATGGCTCTCGCAAGAGTTGCTGACGAATGTCTGGCCCGGCATCTATGAGCACACGCGTCTGCTCTGTTTCTAGCATCGCCGCACTGCGCAGGCGACGATCGCGAGGATCCTTGCTACGACACACCACGCAATTGCATCCCAACGCAGGAACACCGCCCGATGTTCCCGTTCCTAATAAAGTAACTTCCATTTCACATTTTACTTAATATTCACTTCCGGTTGGATTTCGATTTCAAACTTCTTCTTCACATCTCGCTGGATAGTCTGGCATAAGTGGACCACCTCCTTACCTTTGGCTCCACCACGGTTCACAAGCACCAGAGCCTGCTTGTCGTGAACCCCAGCATTGCCCAGGCTTTTTCCCTTCCAGCCGCACTGGTCTATCATCCACCCCGCCGGAATTTTCTCATGCTCGGCATCGATGGTATAGTGAGGCATTCCCGGATATTGAGCAGCAAGCTGCTCATACTTTTCCTTGTCAACTATAGGATTCATAAAGAAACTGCCGGCGTTGCCTTGCACCTTTGGGTCGGGAAGTTTCGCCTGACGAATCTCTATGATTACTTGACGTAATTGCTCGGCAGTAGGTTTTTCGATACCTTTCTCAGCAAGCGAGGCACGAATGTTTCCATAGTCGAGATCGGGATGAAATGCCTTGATGAGACGATAAGTGACATGGGTGATGAGATACTTGTCTCTCCACTCATGTTTGAACTTACTCTGCCGATAACTATAATGACAGTCGACGTTATCGAACGTCACCACCTTGCCGGTGGCTATCTCCACAGCTTCTACCTTATATATAATATCCTTCGCTTCTACACCATAGGCTCCGATATTCTGAACGGCACTTGCCCCAACCTCGCCTGGGATAATACTCAGGTTCTCGGCGCCATGGTAACCATGTTCCACGGCATAAGCCACCACGTCATCGAACACCTCGCCGCTTCCACAACGCAAGAAAACAAGGTCGGTATTGAGCAGACTCTCGTCGTGCTCCTCCTCAGCCACCTTTTCATTCTCAAGCACCTCGATACCCTTGATGGCAGAATGGAGCACGGTACCCGCATAGTCGCCAGTAAGCAAAAGGTTGCTTCCACCACCCAGAATGAGCAACGGGCGGTCGGAAGCAGTCAGCGTCTTTACTATCTGCTGGGCCTCCATCACCGATGTATATTCCATAAACCTGCGGCAACATGCATCGATGCCAAACGTATTGTGAGCCAAAAGGCTGTAATTGCGAATATCCTTCATAAGTCTTTACATATTAAGTTTGGTGAGCATCCACTTGCCACCTATCCTGCGGAAGGTGAGCATGGTCTCCATGCCGTTGGCAATTCCACGTATCACGAAGATCTTTTGGTTGCTCTCGGTATATTTCTGTCCGTAAATGATGTTGTATATCATGCCATGAGGCAACTGTGGCGCAAAGGCAGGCCAGGTCTCAGGCTCGATGTCGCCCGTCATGGTGCTGAAATCATCGTCTGGGTCAGGTCCCGTAAACTTCACAGGGTTGTGCAGATGGCGAGATTGGAAAGCCGAGTCGGTGGCAAACGAGCCATAGAATTTCAGGAAACTGGCATTTTGGTTGGCGTACATCGGCTTATAATTGATGCTGGTCATCATCCACTGTCCATTGATGCGGTTGAAAAGGAACTGCTGTACTGTCTTCTTGTGATAGAACACCTTCTCTATCACCACGTGGTCGATGGTGGTGTCCTTCACCAAGTTCATCTGCTTCTGGTTGTCGAAGATGAGCGTGTAATAGTCCTGTCGCATAAAGAAATGTTCCATCTTCCACTGTCTCTTGGCGATATGCTTCACGAGCTTCTCATTGTGGTACACGGGCAGCGGGAAGTGGATACGCTTGAGCTGCAATTTGCGGTTGGCTGCGAAATTGAACACGAAGTCGTCGAATAGTTCATCGGCAGCCTTCGGCATTGGGGTTTCCTCTATCAACTTTTCGGTAGAGTCCATAGACTGTGTGTCGGCGACCGCCGTATCGGCAATCACCGAATCTGAGGTAGCGGCAGGCTTCTTATCTGTACACCCCACGGAAGTGAAACAAACGATGGTAAGCACCGCCATCATTACTGTTATAAAAGATAGTTTCTTCATAAACTTTATAAAATTTCTCAAATTTTCCATGCAAAAGTACAACTTTCTTTTGAGATATTTCATATTTTGAGTAAAAAATGTTATCTTTGCACGCAAAATAGACAATTTAATAAAATATGTTACTAGAAAAAATAGAAGAACTCTTGAAAGAAGTGAGTGCTCTTACTGCCAAAAACGCAGAAGATGTAGAGCAGCTTCGCATCAAGTATCTCAGCAAGAAAGGTGAGATCAACGCCCTCATGGCCGACTTCCGCAACGTGGCTGCCGACCAGAAAAAGACTGTGGGCATCAAGATCAATGAGCTGAAGCAAGCAGCCCAAGATAAGATCAATGGCTTGAAGGAACAGATGGAGGAAGCCGAAGCTTCTAGCGACGACATCGACTTGACTCGTACCGCCTATCCTGTGGCTCTCGGCACCCGCCACCCACTGACCATCGTGAAAAATCAGATTATCGACATTTTCTCTCGCATGGGCTTTACGCTGTACCAGGGTCCTGAGGTTGACGATGACAAGCATGTGTTCACCATGCTCAATTTCGCCGCCGACCATCCAGCCCGCGACATGCAGGATACTTTCTTCATCGAGCAAAGCGATCCTAACGACGTAACCAAGAATGTGCTCCTCCGCAGTCACACTTCAGGCGACGAGGCTCACTATATGGAGACCCACGAGCCACCTATCCGTGTGCTCTGCCCTGGTCGTGTTTACCGCAACGAGGCCATCAGTGCCCGTGCCCACTGCTTCTTCCACCAGGTGGAAGGTCTATACGTAGACAAGAATGTGAGCTTCACCGACCTCAAGCAGGTGCTCCTCACCTTCGCTCGCGAGATGTTTGGTGCCGATACTAAGATTCGCTTGCGTCCTAGCTACTTCCCATTCACCGAGCCTAGCGCCGAGATGGACATCTCTTGCAACATCTGCGGCGGCAAGGGTTGCAATTTCTGCAAGCATACAGGTTGGGTAGAAATCTTGGGTTGTGGTATGGTCGATCCTCACGACTTGGAGGCTTGCGGCATCGACAGCAATGTCTACACAGGCTATGCCTTCGGTATGGGTGTGGAGCGCATCACCAACTTGAAGTATCGTGTGAGCGACCTCCGTCTCTTCTCAGAGAACGACACTCGATTCTTGCGCGAGTTTGAATCAGCCAAGTAACAACCGACAAATCATATTTCAAGACAATACATTACAAAAATAGGAGAATGCCTTTGAGACATTCCCCTATTTTTTTTATGTTATTCAAGCGAAAGTTATCCCTTCAGAAACATTTGCCTGAAGATTTTATTTTTCTGCCTTATTTGCCGAAAGATTCCTCACAGCCTCAGCCAACTGCTCCAATGCTTGCTTGAGCACGCTTCTCGGTGCAGCCACATTCAGGCGCATGAATCCTTCGCCACCAGGACCAAACATCTCGCCATCATTCAATGCCAAGTGAGCCTTGTCGATGAAGAGGTCGAGCAACTCATCGTGATTGAGATGGAGATCACGGCAGTTGAGCCACACCAGGAACGATGCCTGTGGACGGAGTGGTCGCACGCCAGGGATATGTGCCTTACAATAGTCCTCCACGAATTTCACATTGTCCTCGACATAAGCGAGCATCTGTTTGCGCCATTCCTCACCATTGCGGAAAGCGGCAATGGTTGCAATCGGAGCGAAGAGCGTTGGCTCATCCAACTCGTTGGCAACCAACCAACCGAAGAACTTCTTGCGTATTTCCTCGTTTGGCACGATGGCATAACTGCTCACGATACCAGCGATATTGAAAGTCTTCGTAGGTGCCTGGAAGGTAATGCTTATCTCACGAGCCTTGTCACTCACCGAAGCAAACGGAATGTGCTTATGCCCGAAGATTGCCATGTCGGCATGAATCTCATCGCTTACAACGAGCAAGTGATGGTCATAGCAGAAATCCGCCAAGCGCTGCAAGGTCTCACGACTCCAGGTGATGCCACCCGGATTGTGAGGATTACAAAGAATAAACACCTTGCACTTCTCATCGCATACCTTTTCGAGGTTTTCGAAATCCATGTCGTAATAACCATCCTCACGCATTTTCAAAGGATTGAACACCACCGTGCGACCGTTGCCTTCAGGAGTCAATCGGAAAGGATGATACACGGGCGGCTGGATGATGACTTTCTCATCCTCCTTGGTAAACACGTTGCACACCAAGCCGATGCCCTTCACGATGCCCGGAATAAACTTGATCCACTCTCGCTTCACATCCCACTGATGGTGGTCGTGAATCCAATCGATGATGCTTGGCACGAAATCCTCCGGCTCCACGGTATAGCCGAAGAGCGAATGTTCCAGACGCTTCTTCAGGGCATTCGTGATGAAAGCAGGGGTCTCGAAATCCATGTCTGCTACCCACAAAGGCAACAGGTCATCCCTACCCCAGCGAGGCAGCAAGGCACCATGCTTGAGGTCACCGCTACCCGTACGGTCTACTATCTTATCGAAATCGTATTGCATTTTAATTCTATTAATTAAATTAAGCTAACGCCTGCTTGATGTCTTCAAAGAGGTCATCCACATCCTCCAAACCTATGCTGAAACGAATGGTCGTATCAAGCACGTCCATGCTCTTGCGCATTTTCTCAGGGAAACCGCCGAAGATGGTGCTGGCTGGATGAATGGCAAGCGAACGATTGTCGAAAAGATTGGTGGCACGATGGATAAGTTTCAGCTTGTTGATAAAGTCGAAGCAAGCCTCCTTGCTATCCAAGTCGATGCAAATCATAGCACCCGCCGTCTCGCCAAATTGCTTCTTAGCAAGGGCATGGAATGGGTTATCCTCCAACCCTACATAGTTTACACGCTTAATCTGCGGAAGAGTCTGCAATTTTTTAGCAAGCGACATGGCATTGCTACTCTGTACACGATAACGAGCATCAAGAGTTTCCAAGCCAATAGTCTGCATATAGGCCACCTGCGGAGTCATGTAAGCTCCAAAATTGAAGAGCATCTCGCTATAAAGACGCTTTGCGAAGTCCTTGTTGTACTCAGTGCCATAGTCAATGACCAATCCACCAAGCGAGGTTGCGCCACCACTCACGTACTTAGAACTAGACACCACCTCGATATCTACGCCCAAGTTCTTGGCAGAAAACTGCGTAAAAGGAATGATGGTTGTATCAGCCACAAGTGGTACGTTCTTGGCATGTGCCACCTCGGCAAGTGCCTGCAAGTCTGCCACCTCCAACTGTGGATTGGTGATAATCTCCAAGAATACGCAGCATGTATCATCATCGATAGCTTCCTTCACTTTCTCGATGTCTGTGAGGTCTACGAGATGAGTCTTCACACCAAAACGGCGTAAAGTACCAAAAAGCAAAGCAAAAGTATTGCCGAAAAGATGCTTGGAAGTAACCACATTTTTACCCTGTGAGGCGATGGCCAAAATAGTGTTGCTGATGGCAGCCATACCTGAATTGAATGCTGTGGCATGCTGAGCACCCGTAAGAGCCGCAACACGGCGTTCCAAATTTGTAACGGTAGGATTCTCTACACGAGAATAGTCTGGCGCTTTGATTTTATCGGTAAATGCATCTGCCATCATCTGGGCATTATCAAATTCGTATGCTAAGGTGTTGTATACCGGCACACTGAGCGAATCGTATGCATCTCTGCGTTCATAAGGCACATGGATGGCCTGTGTTTGTTTCTTCATCTTGTTCTATATTTATTTTAGTTTTGGCTGCAAAATTACTAAAAAAATACGATATACGCATCACAAAGTTTTGGTATTTTATGGAAAAGGCAAAAGAAAATCAGAGAAATAAGCAGAGTTTAACTTTTCATCTATATAATAAAGAGGAAATAAACTCGTTTTTAGTGATATGAAACAAAGACTATTCTTTATCACTATATGCCTGATCGCCTGCATGAACATGATGGCACAGGAATTCACATTGAAAGGGAAGGTGGTTGACGAAGACAACCACCCGTTGGAGTTTGCTGTGGTATCAGTAGCAAGCCAAGGGAAAATGGCTTTCACATCATTAAAGGGAGAGTATAGTTTGCTGCTGCATACCGCTGACAGCGTGAAAGTTAGATTCTCTTTTATAGGCTACAGAACAAAGGAAAGAACATTACGCAGACCTCGGGGCAAACAGACTCTCATCGTCGTCATGCATGAGGACGACACCACTCTAGACGAGGTAAACGTGAGGGGCGAGAAAATACAGACTGACCAAACGTTGGAACTCAAGACAAAGGACATGAAGCAGATGCCCTCCGCCAATGGCAATGGCGTGGAGAGTCTCGTACAGCAGCAAGCAGGCGTTAGCACTCACAACGAACTGTCTTCACAATATAATGTAAGAGGCGGCGCTTTCGACGAAAACTCTGTATATATAAATAATGTGGAGGTGTATCGCCCATTCCTGGTAAGAAGCGGTCAGCAAGAAGGACTCTCCGTCATCAACCCTTACATGGTAGAAAAGATTGGATTCTCAACGGGCGGCTTTGGAGCCAAATACGGCGACAAGATGAGCTCTTCGCTCGACATCACCTACAAGACATTGAAAACGAAGGGCAAGAAACCTATAGTAGAAGGCAGTATGGCAGCCAGCCTACTAGGTGCCGATGCCTACATCGGACTAGGTACAAAAAAACTATCATGGCTCAATAGCGTACGCTACAAAACAACCTCCTACCTACTCGGCTCCATGGAGACCAAGGGAGAATACAAGCCAAACTATCTGGACTACCAAACATATCTCAGTTATCAGCCCAACAAACGTTGGAAGATAGATTTTATCGGTTACATATCGGACAACCACTACAACTTCGAGCCATCCGACCGAGAAACCACTTTCGGAACGATGGAGAACGTGAAGAGTTTCAAGGTATATTTCGATGGACAAGAAAAGGATCGATTCCTCACTTACTTCGGAACCCTCGGCGTCACCCGAAACATCGCCGACAAAACAAGCATTTCACTTCTCGGAAGCGCTTTCTACACCAAGGAACAAGAGAAATATGACATACAAGGACAGTATTGGCTCGACCAGACCGAGACTTCCGAAAACCTCGGCGTAGGGACCTACTTCGAGCATGCCCGAAACTATCTCACAGCCAAAGTGATGAGTGCCAAGCTGATGCTGAAGCACAAGGTCAAGAAACACAATGTGGAAGCAGCCGTAACCTTTAAACGAGAACACATAGAGGAAAACTCCATAGAATATGAGATGAGAGATTCCGCAGGTTACAGCATTCCACACAACGGGAAAGACCTCTATATGATTTATTCTCTGAAAGCCCACAACAAGCTGAGCGCCAACCGAATCGAGGCATACATTCAGGACACTTACCATTTCACCAGCGGTACGGCAGATAGCACAGACCACCATCTCACCCATTACACCCTGAACTATGGTGTTCGCATGAGTCATTGGAACTTCAACCGAGAGACCATCTTCAGCCCTCGCATATCGCTCGCCATCATCCCTGCCAATCACGAGAACACGACACTTCGCTTTGCGGCTGGACTATACTATCAAGCCCCATTTTTCAAGGAGCTAAGAGACACATCCACCGTGAATGGCACCACCGTGGCATCGCTCAACCAGAAAATCAAGAGCCAACGAAGCATCCACTTCATCGCAGGCTACGATTACCGCTTCAAAGTGAACGAACAGCGATACAAGTTCTCAGCAGAGGCGTACTATAAGGCACTGAGCAATCTGGTGCCTTACTCGGTAAGCAACGTGAAGGTAGTCTATTATGGGCAAAATGAATGCAGCGGTCACGCAGCAGGTCTCGACTTCAAGTTTTACGGAGAGTTCGTACCAGGCACAGACTCATGGCTCAGCCTCTCGTTCATGGATACGAAGATGAAGCTCAACGGCAAAAGCATACCGCTGCCTACCGACCAGCGATACGCCGTGAACCTTTTCTTCACCGACTACTTCCCAGGAAGCAAAAGATGGCGAATGTCCTTGAAGCTCGCATTTGCCGATGGTCTGCCATTCTCCGCGCCACACAGAGAGCTGGAAACCAACAGTTTCCGCGCCACAGCCTATCGCCGCGCCGACATCGGAATGAGCTACCAATTGCTCGACAACAAGTATCATGAGAAGAAGACCTTCCTCAAGAACGTGACGCTCGGCGTGGATTGTCTCAACCTCTTCGGCATCGACAACGTAAACAGCTATTACTGGGTAACCGATGTCACCAACCAACAGTATGCCGTGCCTAATTATTTGACTGGCAGACAGCTCAACGCTAGAGTCTTATTGGAGTTTTAGCACTCAAAAATAGTGATTTTACACATTATTCTAAATATTTAACCGTAGATAGTTCGCTATCTGCGGTTTTTTTCGTACCTTTGCACGGAATTATGAGAATTGCGCAAAAACGCACCATTTTGTAAGTTCATCACAAAGATAAAGAAATAAATACATAATAATCAATTATGAGCAAACAAGTAGAAAAGATTAAGGAGCTGATCGCTAAGCGCGAACAGGCTCGTCTTGGCGGTGGCGAGAAAGCCATCGAGAAGCAGCATGCACGTGGCAAATATACCGCTCGTGAGCGTATCGAAATGTTGGTTGACGCCGGCAGCTTCGAGGAGTACGACATGTTCAAGTTGCATCGTTGCACCAACTTCGGCATGGAGAAGAAGCAATTCCTCGGCGATGGCGTCGTAGCAGGTAGTGCTACTATCGCTGGCCGCTTGGTATATGTATATGCTCAGGACTTCACCGTGAACGGTGGTTCACTCTCTGAGACTATGGCACAGAAGATTTGTAAGGTAATGGATATGGCTATGACCATGGGCGCACCTGTCATCTGCATGAACGACTCTGGTGGTGCTCGCATCCAGGAAGGTATCTGCGCACTCGCTGGTTACGGTGAGATTTTCGAGCGCAACATCCTCGCTTCTGGTGTTATCCCACAGATTTCTGCTATCATGGGCCCTTGCGCCGGTGGTGCCGTTTACTCTCCTGCCCTCACAGATTTCATCATCATGAAGGAGCAGACTTCTTACATGTTCTTGACAGGTCCTAAGGTTGTGAAGACCGTAACTGGCGAGGACATCGACGCCGAGCACCTTGGTGGTGCATCTGTTCACGCTACCAAGAGTGGTGTAACCCACTTCGCAGCCAAGACAGAGGAAGAGGCTATCGAGATGATCAAGACTTTGCTCTCTTACATCCCTAGCAACAACACAGAGGAGGCTCCTCGCGTAGAGTGCAATGACCCTATCGACCGCATGGACGACTCTCTGAACGAGATTATCCCAGAGGATCCTAACCAGGCTTACGATATGTACAAGGTGATTGGTGCAGTGACCGACAACGGCGAGTTCTTCGAGGTACAGCCTAAGTTCGCCAAGAACATCATCACTGGTTTCGCTCGCTTCAACGGTCAGAGCGTAGGTGTCGTTGCCAACCAACCAGCAGCTTACGCCGGTGTACTCGACGTGAACGCTAGCCGCAAGGCAGCTCGCTTCGTTCGTTTCTGCGATGCTTTCAACATTCCTATCGTATCTCTCGTAGATGTACCAGGATTCTTGCCAGGTACAGGTCAGGAGTACAACGCCGTTATCCAGCACGGTGCACAGTTGCTCTACGCTTACGGCGAGGCTACCGTGCCAAAGATTACTATCACATTGCGTAAGAGCTATGGTGGTAGCCACATCGTGATGGGCTGCAAGCAGCTTCGTGCCGACCTCAACTTCGCTTGGCCATCTTCAGAGATTGCCGTTATGGGTGCCAGCGGTGCCGTTGCCATCCTCTGCGGTAAGGAAGCTAAGGCTAAGAAGGAAGCTGGCGAGGATGTGAAGGCGTTCTTGGCAGAGAAGGAAGAGGAATACACAGAGAAGTTTGCTAATCCATACCAGGCTGCTCAGTATGGCTACATCGACGATGTGATCGAGCCACGCAACACTCGTTTCCGCATCTGCCGTGGTTTGGCTCAGCTCGCTACCAAGCGTCAGAGCTTGCCAGCTAAGAAGCATGGTTGTATGCCGATGTAAATTATAAATTATAAATTATAAATTATAATGGATAAGAATATTTATGCTGCGATTGCCATGGCACTCTATGAGTACCAGGGCAATAACGTACACGACAAGGAGCCTGGCATCATCACAATCAAGCCACGTCAGACGATGTGGAACGCCAAGTTCTTGAGTTTAACAGCAAAACCATAAAAGAATAGAAATGAAAGAGTTCAAATATACAATCGACGGAAAAGAATACAAGGTTCAGATTGAGGGTGTTGAGGATAACATCGCAAGCGTGAACGTGAATGGCGAGGCTTACAAGGTAGAGATGGAGAAGGAAGCAGAGCCAGAGAAGAAGAAGGTAGTATTGGGCAAGCCAGCTGCCGCTTCTGATGAGGCTGAGGC
>DJSH01000051.1:0-2774 GCA_002440225.1 Candidatus Segatella violae | reverse complement strand
GTTGTCGTTCTTGAGGCTATGAAGATGCAGAACAACATCGAGGCTGAGAAGGATGGCAAGGTTACCGCTATCTGCGTTAAGCCTGGTCAGGCTGTGCTCGAAGAGGACGCTCTCGTTGTCATCGAGTAATTATCGCACAGATTTTAAAAAGTTTTCGATATTTACTACCACTGCTACCACACCATTAGTTATCTTGTTAAAAATCAGATAATTAAGGTGTGGTAGCATTTTTTGTCACTGAGCCCAGGTATCCATCCTCCCGGCAACATGCCCACAGGTTTAAGCAATTTTGCCCAAAGCAACGAGTAAGATTGCCCGGAACTACAGGCAAAATCAACCGGCTATGCCGGGCAAAAATGCCCAGCGGGTCGGGCAAAATCGGGCAACGTAGCGGGTAGAAAAGAGCAATCACACGGGCAATAATCCTTTATGCAAGAAACAGAAGAGATTTACGATAGTTAGGAAATAACGCCTCGTTCATCCGAAACATTCAGAGAAGAAAAAGGCGTGGTAGGAAATGGAATCAAGTGACAGCAAATTTCCATTTTCTACCACGCCTTATATTGTTTATAATCAACGGATTACACCATGGTGTGGTAGCAGTGGTAGTAAAATCTGAAAAATTAAATTAAATATGTACGAAACCGGCTGGACCATTGAGTTTCTGTCCCTTCGTCCTCACATACTTCAAGAATGCCACGACCACAGGATTCTTAGGCTTGCCAGCTGTAACGAGATATAGGTTGCGGGCTGGTGGCGCAGGATACTTGCCTGCCGCTATCGCCTCCATCAAGTGGTCGAGGGTATCATAGAATTGCTCGTCGGCATCCACCTTACCATTTCCATTCGCATCTATCGGAACGATGGCGATGCCCTTGGTGGGCTTATGCGTCTTGTCGTTATAGGCATAACCGATGTTGTTATATCCGATGCCGTTCACATCCTTTTGCAAGGTCTCGGCGATGCCAGGGTCTCCGAACACACCGGTTCCCTTCAAGTCCTCTTGCTTTTTATCCAAGAACTTAGCCCAGGTCTCTGCGGCACCACAAGCATCGCTTCGGGTATAGACATTGAGCTTCGTCTTGCCGTCCCAGATTTTTTTAGCTTCCTCCTGACTCAGTCCAGTCTTCAGATAACGCTGATACTCAGGGTTATCCTTGTTGATGGTCGCCACCACGGCATCCTTGGCTACGGCATACGCCACGGCTCCTTTCTCTTTTTCCTGAGGCTTGAGCTCACGGCTCACCATGGCGATGTCCACCTGGTCGGCAAGCACATCGGTGATGCCCTTTCCCGCTCCACCAGCCGAGATGTCGATGTCCACCTCTGGATGCAGGCGATGAAACTCGTCAGCCCATTGTATCGCAAGTGGATAGAGGGCGAAGGCACCCGAGAGGGTGATATATCCGCTCAACTCTTCCTTGCCGTTGGCGTCTCGCTTCACCTCGCCCCTGCTGCCGCAACTGTTCAGCAGCAAAGCTCCTCCCAACACCAACAATATACCGAATACTGCTTTTCTTCTCATAATTCTTCCTTTATGCTTATTCATTTAATATGATTTCTGCCCAATTCATCAAAGACTTTTGAAGAGTCTCTGATTATGCCTGCAAAAGTACAAAGAATATCGCATGGAGACAATACCATAATCACATGATTCACAATACCATACTATTGGTATGCCAACTATCCCAAAAGAGACAAAAAGAGCTCCGAGCGAAGAATATACCAAACTTTAGGTATGCGATTACACCACAATAGGTATAGGATGGCATTATTTTTCTCCGTACCTTTGCACCCGTAAACAAGAAGTAAAACCAAAAGGTATTTTCCTTTTATATATAATAATAGGTATATACCTTATTAATAATAGGAGATTAAGACATGAACGCATTTGCAGCAACACTTTCACAGGCTTGGACTGGTTTCACACAGCATCAGCTGGGTTTGGCACATCGCCAGTTCGCTTTCAGCCAGAGTGAGCCATTCACCGTAGACGCCAAGTTCGCTCACGATGTCAATGCACAGCTCGATACACACGACTTGAACGTGTACATCAATGGTGCGCAGATTCTGAAGAATGTCAACGTAAACATTCCAAAGAACAAGATTACCTGCATCATCGGTCCTTCCGGCTGCGGCAAGTCTACTCTCCTCCGCACATTCAACCGTCTCAACGACCACGTGGAAGGTCTGAAGATGGACGGCGAGGTGAACCTAGGCGAGAACAACATCCTCGCAGCCAGCAGCAGCAAGCTCTCAGAGTTGCGCCGCAACATCGGTCTCGTACCTCAGCGCCCATGCCCTCTCCCAATGAGCATCTACGACAATGTGGCTTACGGTTGCCGCATCCATGGCATCCGCAACAAGAAGAAGCTCGACTCTATCGTGGAGCACTACTTGAGAGCCGTAGGTCTCTGGGAGGAAGTAAAAGACCGCTTGAAGAGTCCTGCTGCCAAGTTGAGCGGTGGTCAGCAGCAGCGTCTCTGCCTCGCCCGCAGTCTTGCCGTAGAACCAAGCTACCTGCTTGCCGACGAGAGCACCTCTGCCCTCGACCCAATCAGCAGCAAGAAGGTGGAGCAACTCTTCACAGAGTTGAAGAAAGACTACAGCATCGTGATGGTTACCCATACCCTTCGCCAGGCGCTCCGCATCGCCGACCACGTCATCTTCATGTATCTCGGCGAGGTCATCGAGGAAGGCAGCGCAGACGAGGTCTTCAAACATCCAAAGCATGAACTCACTCAGAAATATCTCAACGGAGCATTTAGCTAATC
>DJSH01000041.1 GCA_002440225.1 Candidatus Segatella violae | reverse complement strand
GACAGGCAATATTCAACTTAATAGGAAAAGGAAAGCCATCCATCTTATTGAAATCCTCGTTTTCATATCTCGTGTTATTACAGAGAAGGAATCTGTGTCCAGCCTTATCCCGCCCAAGATTTACATACCTTCCACTATAAGGCATCAAACTCCAAGCAGTTTCCTTAGCTTTCGTTTGATAATTCCTTGTTTGGTAAGTACTTTCTCCATCTAAGACGACAATGTCCTCCGATTCTGTCTTGTTAATCGTAACCACATAGACAGGAATATCCAACTTCAAGTTATTGAGCATATTCTCGATTTTCTTAAATTCATTCTTATGGCTCATCTTCTTGAAATAATGAACGATAAGTCGTTCTGGCTTGTTGTTGATGTTGGAATATTTAATGATTGCATACTGCATTGCTCCAACCAATTCATCTATTTCATCTTTTTGAAAATATTGGTAATCATTGAACGTTCCTGTATTATCAAACGAAAACGCCGTACCCAAATATTGTTTGGCATCACTCTTGAAAGCTCCGATGCCAATAACGAGTTCTTTCTTGGCTGTTTCAGCAAGTAACCAAGGAGAACCTCCCAACTTAGCACAGATAGCCACACCCATATTTTGTAACGTATAGGTGAAATTCGACTTGTTGGATTTCTCGTCACTTGCCATAAGCGAAAGCATCTTGTCACGGTCAATGCACTGGGTAGGAATACCATTTCTCAGGAAACGTTCTTTTATTTTGTAATAGCATTCTTTGGCTGTTTGAGCGGATGCATATTTATGGATAGGCGATATATAAATTCCGACATACTTTACCTTTGGGTCTTTGTTTCTGTAACAGTCTCTTTTAAGAACCTCATCTATTTCGGGAATAGGATTTGTCTCATTCTCAAAAATGACATGGAAGTCACGCTGTGCGAAATTTACAGGTGTTCCGATATATTCAGAAAGTGACTTACTCACATTTCTATACTCACGATTTCTTATCATATACCTCAAGAGATTCTGAGCAACAGACTTATTTTGCTCGGGGAAGATAAAGATAAGTTGTACATCTATGTATGGACATTTTATACAGGGACCATAGTTCACACCTACCTGCTGGCGAGTATGCACCTGCGAATTGCCAAACAGCAATCTTCGCTTGGCAATATCAACAATACCTATTTGTGAAGCCTCCAATGGAGTAAACCCATAAGCAATGTTTCTGAATATAGCCTCTACATCCTTATTATTCAAATAGGTTTGTCGGAAATCCTCTATTTTCTCATAATACTTGACATACTTGCTATCAAAGGAACGTGTTGCTTCCTTATGTTCCATCCCGAAAAAACGTTTCAGTTCTTTGCCCATAACAGGGCGTGTGCTATCAAGTGGACAATACCTATTGTGAGACTGTAGATATTCATAATTATCTACCTTTCTTACGATATACACTTTTTCCTCCTTGTTTTTCTTCTCCTCACGTGTCATCACCTTGTTTATCATGCGAGGAGTAATGATTGCCTCATCGGTCAACATATCAGCAGGAGCATCTGCGAATATATCGGCAATAGGCATATTGAGCACCAAGGCAGGTCTATCACAAGCTACCAAAAGATAAGGTCTCTTGTTAAAATGGTCAAATCTAACTTTCAACGTGTAACGATCCATCTGAAATATTCCGTAGCTTTTACCCAAATAGCTCACACGCTCTGCATATTCCTTGTCTTGAATCCACACCTGCAAATCATTGGTGATACCAGACTTTGTAACCACAACACCATCGTCATAAAAATGGAAATATTTTTCCAATCGATAGTTATAGTACCGCTTTACTAAGTTTTCGTTCTCGGGATCGTGAAAATCAATATCCACTGCCTCAAAGCCTTCCAGAGGTTTATCAAAAGAAGTAAATATCGGTTTTCCATTATTAAGCATGGGCAGCAGATTCGCATATTTCGGAATAGCTTTTACTTCTTTCGGGATTAGTACAGAAGATTTAAGCATGACACTTCTGCGCCCTGCATCATCCACACCTGAGAAGTAAAGTTTAACAGGCTTGTTGGGATACTCGAATGTAAGAGTATTCAAAAATAGTTTTTCCTTTGACATATTTCAATATTGTTTTTATGAGAAGTTCACCAAAAACCTCCCTATTAGCCACCAAAGTTACAAAAATATTATGAGAATCTTCAATTCTTTCTCAAATAATGTTGCCATCTCAGATATTTTTTGTACTTTTGCATCGGATTTCAGCTTTTCAAAGCCGATTTCCAAGACATTGTGGGTAAAAACAGTACCGAACAAATTATCACATTCAAATCTCTTCCCATTCGAAGTGTCAAAAAAATGCAAAAGTACCTTCATCAGGAGAAAGGAAATAACTTTTAAAGTATGAAGGAGGTTATAGAATTAGATTAAATAAACATCAAATTCATATCTTTCTGATTTTTATTGGAGAGTTTTGAGTTTTTGCAGAAAAAAAATGATAAAAAATAGCGATTGTCATACGTGCTTCTTCATACCAATGGGGAGAATTGCCAACTCTTCAAATTGAAGTCAAAGGGGCATTTCAACATCTGGACCAAGGAGACATTGGAGAAGTATGGTTTTACTCCATCTCATGCACCTTATTATATCGTATTACTTTTCGACAAAACGAAGCCATTTGCCATCAAGAAGTCTCCTAACTTACATGAGGCAAGGAATACTTATGCGGCAAAAATAAGACCGCTCAGCGATTTCATCGGATACAAATAATTCCTCATCTTCAAACTTTCTACCAAATTATTTTGTATCTTTGCACTCGATATAAGAAGTACATCATCAACATCTATGAATAAAAGATTATTAAACAAAGGATTGTTATCGGCAGGAATCACACTGATTGCTTTAGGCTGGGGAGTGCTAAACGCCTCAGCAAGCGAAAGCTTTACCGTATCCGACAACGAAGACACAAGCGAAGACACTGCGAAGATGAACCAGAAAGACTCCACGAAACAAGAGAAGCGAAACTTTACCGATTCCCCACTCTACCAGAAGACATTCGTGGGCATTCCCTTAGTGGTGGCGGGTCTCATCACCAAGGGCGAGGACACACATTTCCGTGCCCTCCGCAACGACTATATGCAACAGTTCCATCGGCCCTTCGACAACTACACCCAGTATATTCCTGGAGCTGTGATGCTCGGCATGAAGATGGCGGGCGTGGATAGCCGAAGCTCTTGGGGCAGGATGCTCACGTCGGATGTCTTCTCCGCCGCCATCATGACTTCGGTGGTCTATACGATGAAACACTCCACCCAAGTGATGCGACCAGACGGAAGCGACAACCACTCCTTCCCATCCGGACACACCGCCACAGCCTTCATGACAGCCACCATGCTCACCAAGGAGTATGGGCATATCAGTCCATGGATAGGCATCGGGGCATACACTTTCGCCACTGGTACAGGACTGATGCGCATCGCCAACAACAAGCATTGGCTCAGCGATGTGCTCACTGGTGCAGGTATCGGAATCCTCTCCACCGAACTGGGCTATTATCTCGCCGACCTCGTCTTCAAGGAGAAAGGCATCCACCATTATTACCAAGACGAGCGTTTTTCGAGATACGACAAACCTTCATTCGTAGGTCTCTACCTCGGTGTGAACATCCCACTGAGCCATTACGACATCTCCGAGCACCAAGAGTTTCGCACCTCGTCGGGTAGTTCGGCAGGACTGGAAGGTGCCTACTTCTGGAATCCTTATTTGGGAGTGGGCGGACGATTCACTGTCTCTAACACGCATATCATCACGACGGAAAAGGGAAAGACTTCGGCTCTTCCAGCCGATGGAAAAACTTCTATTCTTCCTGCCGATGGAAAAGCAGGAGATGAGTCCGACAGAAACACTCCTTCGTCCGTGGCAGAGAAGAACTCCTTCGATGCCGTGAGCATCATGGCTGGTCCTTACTTCTCCTACCCCATCACCTCTCGCTGGAATATCGGGAGCAAGTTGCTCGCTGGTTATGTGGCATATCCGAAGTTGGAACTTTCGGATGGCAACGTGGTGGAGAAGAATAGTGGCGTATGCTTCGGGAGTGGCATATCTTTTGCTTACAAGACAAAAGAGCGATACGGCATCCGCTTCTTCCTCGACTACCACTTAATGCCATCTCACAGCAAACAGAGCGGAGAATGGATGAACACGCTCGCCGTGGGTACATCCTTCGGAGTGAACTTATAAGAGAACTTTTAAAGGCGCTTTAGAGATTTTACATTCTCCCATCGGAAAAAATATAAGATATAAGACTATGTGGAAATATTATGCTTTGTTATCAGCCTTCTTTGCCGCATTGACGGCAATCTTCGCCAAAGTGGGAGTGAAAGACATCAACTCGGACTTGGCTACTGCCATCCGCACTACGATTATCCTCTTGATTACCTGGGGCATCGTGTTCGTGGGCAATCACCAAGCCGAGGTGAAGAGCATCCCTGCCCATACGTGGCTCTTTCTCATCCTATCGGGATGCGCCACAGGACTGTCGTGGCTCTTCTATTTCAAGGCGATACAACTTGGCGACGTGAGCCGTGTAGCCCCTATCGACAAGCTGAGCGTGGTCATCACCATCTGCCTCGCCTTCCTCTTCCTGAAAGAACCCGTCAACTTGAAGACGTTCATCGGTGCCGCACTGATTACGGCAGGGAGCATCGTAATGCTGTATAAATGATATGACTTTTGGCTGTTTCAATACAAAAACTCGTTCATAAAAATGCTTAGCCACGCCAAAAAGTCCCTCATAAAAATGTATAGATAGCCACAAAAGTCGCTCATAAAAATGTGTTAACATAGTAAAATCTCCCTCATTTTTCTGTTATATTTTTTGGTATTTCATTGTTTTTCAGTACTTTTGCAGACGAAAGCAACGAACTATCAATATATAATAGAACAAATATGGAAAGATTCATCATGCAAGACCTCATCGCCTGGAAGAACAGAACCGACAGGAAACCTCTTATCCTGCTCGGTGCAAGACAGGTGGGAAAGACCTATATCCTCAAAGAATTCGGCAAGCGAGAATACGAGAATGTCGCCTACATCAACTGCGACAACAACGACATGGTCAAGGATTTGTTCTCCAACTATAACATAAGCAGAATCCTACTCACCCTCAGTGCCATCACGGGACAAAACATACAGCCAGGCAAAACGCTCATCATCCTCGACGAGATACAGGAGCTACATCGAGGGATAGGTTCACTCAAATACTTCTGCGAGGAAGCAAGGGAATACCATGTTGCTGTGGCTGGCTCGCTCCTGGGGTTGACGCTACACCAAGGCGAGTCATACCCCGTGGGGAAAGTCAACACACTACAAATGTACCCCATGACCTATGAGGAATTCGTCTGGGCTTGCGGATACAAACAGAGAGTGGATTTGCTGAAACTGGGCGACTGGGAGGTAGTGAAATCGCTCAAGGAAATTTACACACAGCACCTACGTGAATATTATTTCGTTGGCGGAATGCCCGAAGCCGTGAAGAAATTCATCGAGACCAACGATGCTACTGCTGTGAGAGAAATCCAAAACGAAATCCTCAGCGCATACGAGAAGGACATCTCCAAGCATGCCCCAAAGGAACAGGTTATCAGAATCAACCAAGTTTGGAAATCCATCCCTTCTCAACTCGCCAAAGAGAACAAGAAATTCATCTATGGCGTGATAAAACAGGGGGCAAGAGCCAAGGACTACGAACTTGCCATACAGTGGCTCATCGACGCTGGACTCATCTATATGGTAAACCGCACCAATGCGCTCGGCGTTCCTCTGAAAATACACGAGGACTTAAGCGCATTCAAATTGTTCCTCCTCGACTGTGGATTGCTGGGAGCTATGAGCAACACTCCTGCCGTCCTGCTTCTCTTGCCCAACAAAGACAATACGGGAAAGGGCGACTTCACCGAAAACTTTGTTTGTTGCCAACTGCAATCCCTCAGAGACCTCCCTATATACTACTATAGCAAGGAAAACAGCCAACTGGAACTTGACTTCGTTATCCAACTTGACACCGACGTCATTCCGATAGAGGTGAAAGCCGAGGAAAACTTACAGGCGAAATCGCTCAAGACTACCCTTGCCTCCAATCCCGGCATGAGAGGATTCCGTTTCTCCATGAGCGACTATAGGGAGCAAGACAGACTCACCAATGTACCACTATATGGAGCCAGAGTTTATTTGGAAAAGAAGAGACAGAATATAAAATCATAAAACAAGCCATAGAACTGAATATCAAGCCCGAAAGAATCGTCATCGTCGATTTACTCGACCTGTTGGAGAACGGTGACCAAAGCCCAGTCCTTGCAAGGCTTTTCGGAATATTGTCACCGCCTTCGCCTCCAACTTGCCGTAAGGCTATATACCACCTTACAAAGTTACGATTTCTTTTCGAGGCTTGCTATTTCTGACTGTTCGCCCGCTTGATATCCATGAGCGAGATGTGCTCGTTGCGGTATCTCGCCTTCGGGTTCACCTCGCCGTTAGACAACAAGGCATCGTCTTCCACCTTATTAAATACGATTGCCTTCTGCGGACAGTTCTGTATGCAAGCGAAGCAGAACTCACAATCGCCCTGTGCTTTCACGCCATCCGTCTCCAACGAGTAGTTGCCACGAGGACAAACCTGCGTGCATACGGCGCAACCGATGCAACTATCGGTCACCACGAAATATTTCTCTGCCTTCTTCAAGAAACCCACTTCCGGGTCGAGCTTGGTGTAAGCCATGAAGCCTGCATGCATCTGTCGCTCCTCCTCCGTTACAGGTTGATGCCATTGCTTTCGAGAAGCGAGGTCGGAGGTGATGACGGCAAGATGTTCGGGGATATGCTTGTCCATCTTGATTTGCTCGTTCATGTCGAAGTTAGGAAGCCAATTATCCACCATCATCAGCGTGTTGATATAGTCGAAATGATAGCCAGCCTTTCGGGCGATGCCGTCCCATATCTCCACGGCATTGCACTTGCGTGCGCCAAAGGTGAGGATGGCAAAGAGATAATCTGCCTTCAAGTGGGCACGCTGGATGAACTGGCGCACCATATAAGGAGGCATGTGACCATAGATGGGATATACGATGCCTATCTCGTCGGCCTCGAAGTCCGTGCGCTTCTGCTTCATCATCTGGGGAATGCTCAGGAGCTCAGTGTTCTCTGTGTTTCCTATGTTCTCGCCGTTCTTGGCGTTTCCGTTGTCAAGTTGGCGAGCCACATAGAGACTGTTGCCTGTACCCGTGAAATAAAGTATGATGCGTTTCTTGCACTTGCCCAAGCCCTTGTTTGCATCCTTATTTGTTACCAAACAGGAAGAGGTCAAAGTCGAGAGGCCAGTGGCACTCAGAACCAATCCCAAAGCCGTGGCACCCATTGTCTTTAGGGCGGTGCGGCGACTCATTTTTTCATTCATCTTATCAATCTTGTTGTTTACATTATTTTTATCCATATCATGATCCATTTTTGCTTTTGCAAAATTAAGAAGAAAATGCGAGAGCGTTCTTATCAAAAAATCGGATTCCGTTTCACTTATTTCCTAATCTCCATTCTCCCGCATCATTAAAATTCTATTTTAGGATTACTACCTTAGTATCAAGTAAAAGATAAAAATCATAAAAATCGGTAATGAAACTTTCTTCGTTACCGATTTTTATGTAATTTTGTAAGCGATAAAAGCATAAGCGGAAATTATGGAACAGCAGAAGAATATCATTATCACCAATACCCTCAAGGGAATAGGAAGCAACCTCTACAAGGATTATCTCGGACACGCCCTCTGCACGGAAGGTTCATGCCGCATCATCTTCAACGGAAAGGAGTTTACGATGCAAAAGGGAGATCTCCTGATTGTGCGCAAGGGCAAATTGATAGAGCGAATAGACCATGAGGAAAACTTCCATGTCACCATGGTATATGTCACCTCTGCGTTCATCACCCTCAGCACGCCGCAAAACAATTATGGCACGAGGGGACAACTCGCTCTCTTCCTCAATCCCATCATGCACCTCACGCCGAGGATGTACGACCAGTGCAAGCGTAACTTCGACAACCTACAAACTCGCATCAAAGAGACCACCCATCACTTCTACAACGACTTGATGCTGAACATCGTGCAGTCGCTCATCATCGACTTCTTCGACTACCATGCCACGCTCTACCAAGAGAGCGACATCTCCACCCAGTACGCCTCCATCATGAACCGCTTTCTCACGCTTCTCGAGAATGGTGAGTACCGCCAGCACAGAGAAATGACTTGGTACGCCGACAAACTCTGCGTCACCTCGAATTATCTCTCCGAGGTATCGAAGGCTGTAAGCGGTTACCCTGCCAACTTCTGGATCAACCGTTACACGGCGCTCGATATTTCCCGACTTCTCAGAGACAAAGGCCTATCGTTCGTGGAGATTTCCGACATGTTCGGTTTCTCCTCCCCAGCCTATTTCAGCCGATACGTGCAACACAACCTTGGGATGAGTCCTACGGAATATAGAAACTGATTCTTTCGTCATAACGTAGCATCAAGTATATCATCCGTATTTTGACTTATTTTTATTCTTCCTCTATCTTCCAATCCTCGATATTACCTGTAGTGGAGTCGAAGTTGATGCCCACCTTGGTAACAGGCAAGCCTAAGAGGGCGAAACGCTTGTGATACTGTCGGAGGTTGATTTGGTTCATCGCCGACTGTGCGCTCTTGTTCAGTTTCAGCTCGACGAGGTAGAGGTCGGTTTGGGTCTGCAACACCATATCCACCCTGCCTTTCGGCGTATGCACCTCCACATCCACCACGAAGGCGGTGAGAAGGGTAAAGATAATGTAGAGCATCTGCTGATAATGCCCCTCGTAGTTGGTCACGTTGCAATATGGCACCGTGCCGAGGTAATCCTGCAAGAGATGCAACGCTCCATCCATGTCCTTGCGGCGGATGAGCCCCGACATACGAGCTATCGCCACCCCACCACGCTCGGCATAGATGCCATCCACATAGTTGGGCAGGAGATTCTCGAAGAGACCCACACGAATCTCCTTGTTCGGGATGTTGAGCGTATAAAGTTCGATGTATGGGTCGTAATCCTTGATGGTGACATAGCCGCTCTGATACAGGAGAGGCGTGATGGTCTTCATCTTCTTCGTAGGCGCATCGAAAGCCGAGGCAAGAGCCTCGATAGGAGCGATGTTGGCAGGCAAGACATCAAACTTATTGAGCATGTTGATGAGATAGGTCGGTGTGCCCGAGCTAAACCAATACTTGCCAAATTTCCGCTCGGAAAAGCAATTGAACAAGCTATATGGATTGAAGATGTCTGGCGACTTACTTGCGAAATGGTAGCCATCGTAATGCTCCTTCAACTTGGCGATGGTCGCCTCCCTGCTCAGCCCTTGTGCCTCAGCAAGCATATCTATGTCTTCCGACATCTGAGACAAGAGTTCCTCCTTGGTGACACCGCAGATGCCCGCATACTCATCGTTCATTGAAATATTGGTGATGTTATTGAGCTCGCTAAAGATGCTCACTTGCGAAAACTTGGTGATGCCTGTGAGGAAGCAGAAACGAAGCTTTGCCTCGCTATATTTCAGTGGGCTGAAGAAATTGCGCATGATGTTGCGAAGCACATCGAGCTGTTCCTTCTCATGCACGACATCGAGCATCGGTGCATCATACTCGTCGATGAGCACCACCACCTGCTTACCGCTCTTCTCGTAGGCGGTATTGATGAGGTCAATCAAACGGTTGTTGCATCCATTTCTTGGATTATTAATTCCCCATTTACATTCTTCATCTTGTAAAAGATAACCCAAATACTCTTCCAACTGTTCCTTCTCCATGTGCTTGCCACCGCTCAGGTCGAAGTGCAGCACAGGATATTCCGTCCATTCCTTCTCCAGTTTTTCGATGGCAAGTCCCTTGAAGAGTTCCTTCCTGCCCTCGAAGTAACTTTGCATAGTGGTTACAAGGAGCGACTTGCCGAAACGGCGTGGCCGATTCAAAAAGATATACTTATTATCGGCATGGGTCATACGGTAAATGTATTCCGTCTTGTCGATATAGAGCTTATCTTCCTTGATGATTCGCTCAAAGGTCTGAATGCCCAAAGGATATAATTTGGCTCTTCTCAAATTTTAG
>DJSH01000003.1:40665-42660 GCA_002440225.1 Candidatus Segatella violae | reverse complement strand
CTGACCATTTCGCTGCGCTGTGTTCACGGCGGCTTGCACCGCTTCTTGCGCCTTGATTGTAAATTTGTCGAATGTCATATCTTTAATCTCCTTTCTGAGTTAATTGTTATCGTTATTTATTATTTTTAATGTTTGCTTCCATCATTCAATGATGTTTGTTTGTCATCGGAAGATGTTTGCTTCCATCGTCGATAGGGCGGTGGATGAATGCTTCTTGCTAGAGTTTCATGAGGGATGGTTTCGAGCATTTCTCATGCTCTCAGCCTTGCTCTCATTCTTAGCTTTCAGCTTTCGTTGGAGATTTAAGCGAATTATGTGCCGAGATATGATTTTCTGACAAAATGTCTTGAAAATGAGAGGTTTGTATCTCTTTTGAATAAAGAATCTGACAAAATGGCTGATCGTTCCTTTGCGCTGCTTGAGTTTTCGCCTTGCTTAAGTCATCGCTTTGCTTCTGTCCTTCAATATCCCCGCCATGTTGTTTTTAGCCCATGTTATCATGCTTTCCACTAAGGGGAGGAAGGAGCGGGCACGGTCGGTAAGGGAGTATTCCACTCTTGGCGGTACCTCGGCATAGACGTGACGGGTGACGAAACCATCTGCCTCCAACGAGCGGAGGGTGGAGGTTAACACCTTCTGAGAGATGTCGGGGATGGCTCGGTTGAGGGCGTTGAAACGAATGCTCTCGTGTTGGTGCATCACGTAGATGACCAGCAACGACCACTTGCCGCAAATGTGTGCCAGGACATTGCGGATAGGGCAGTCTTGGAAAATGGTGTCTGTTATCTGATTGCTCATGATTTATTTTTTTTGTTTGTAAGTTTGTAAACGCTTTGTTTTCAATATTAGTATGCAAATGTAACTAACTTTCTCGATATGCTGCAACTTCCTGCGTTAAACTATTTTAAAACGCCAAATGCTTAACTCCTGATAATCTGCAATAGTTACCTCAAAGTAAGTAACCTACGCAGATGTTTCCTCTTGCGGGAATGGAAAAATCGTAGTACTTTTGCACCGTCGAACGATGGCAAGGTGCCAGTCGGAATAACAAGTTAATAACGAACAAGATTAAAATATTCAAAGACAATGAAAGAGACAAAGACTATTATCAAGGCAGAGAATGTGACAGCCGTAGATTTCGGCAAGTTGAGCGATTTGAACGAGTATGTATTGCAGCTCGGTCCAGAGGTGAAGATTCCAGGCAAGGTGTTCGGTGGCGCATTGGTGAGCGCCACGGGTGGCGAGTTCTCCTTCCAGTCGTTTGCTCCTGGCACGGAGACAGGCTTCCTCCACACGCACAAGAACCACGAGGAGCTCTATTTCTTCCTCTGTGGCAAGGGTGAGTTCCAGGTGGATGGAAAGGTGTTCCCTATCGCCGAGGGAAGCGTGGTAAGAGTGGCTCCTGCCGGCAAGCGTTCCGTTCGCAACAATGGCACAGAACCATTGGTGATGCTCTGCGTGCAGTATCGTGGTGCTACTTTCACAGAAGAGGATGCCACTGATGGCGTTATCTTGAATGAGAAGGTGAATTGGTAACTCCTTCACGGGAACTAGCCATTTGCCATAAATCAAACGAGTCCTAAGCCTTGGAATGTATGTTCGGGAGGCTTACGATTTTTTTTTATTTTTTCTCTTAAAGAATTGCCATATTGCCATAGTATCTAGTAATCTCTCTGATTATTAGATTGTTATGGGTATGGCAATTCTTTGTTTTGGGGCTTTATCTGCCATATATTGCCATAAAAATGGTGATTTTTAAGGGTTTTAGAGGGCTTTTGGAGGAATTTTGGGGGCAAAAAGCAGAGAGCATTGAGCAAAATGGCATTTTTTCTGCTCAATGCTTGGTGATTTCGGTATCTTTTCGAAATTACGTCCCGACGCAATGCTACATACGTCGTGACGTAGTGCCGGATGCGTCCCGACGTAGTGTCAAGTACGTCCCGACGCATCTTCAAGTACATCCTAACGCTATCTCAAGTACTTGCGAACGCTCCT
>DJSH01000003.1:37346-40627 GCA_002440225.1 Candidatus Segatella violae | reverse complement strand
GCGAACGCTCCTTCAAGTACTTCTTTGTGAAATTCAAGTAAGATGCATTCGAGCTCCAAGTGAGATGCACTTAAATTCCAAGTAAGCCTTACTTGAACGCTAAGTGAGGCTTACTTAAATGTTACGTAGGCCTCACTTAAATGTTACGTAAGCCTCACTAGATATCATAAGAGACCTTGGTGTTTCCGTAGGAGACGTTTAAAGAAAACGAGTGTGACAGCAAGTGGTAGTAAGTGGAGGTAAAATATCGTTTGCTACCACGCCTTATTCCTTTTATTATCAGCGTGTTATGTTAATGTGTGGTAGCCGTGGTAGTAAATTTGAACTTTTAAAAACAAATTATGCGTATTTCCTTGACAACGCCAGCTCCTGAAAAACATAGATTTCTTGACTTATCGCAAATATCCCTTAAAATATGTAATTACGCACGCCGAAATTTGGTTGTTTCAAATATTATTTGTAATTTTGCGCCATATTTCGGGAGTCGGATGAAAACGGCTCTGTAAGTCGAACTAAAATGGTAGGTAAAACTCTATTCAAAATATCAATAGTCAATGGCTGAAACAAAAAAAATCAAGACAGCTTTGGTGTCTGTCTTCCACAAGGATGGCTTGGACGAGTTGCTCGCCAAGTTGAACGAAGAGGGCGTGAAGTTCCTGAGCACTGGTGGTACTCAGAAGTTCATCGAGTCCCTCGGTTATGAATGTCAGAAAGTAGAGGATGTCACCACATACCCATCTATCCTCGGTGGACGTGTGAAGACTCTTCACCCTAAAATATTTGGAGGCATCTTGGCTCGCCGTGACAACGAGGGCGACCAGGAGCAGATGAAGGAATATGAGATTCCAGCCATCGACCTCGTTATCGTTGACCTCTATCCCTTCGAGCAGACCGTGGCAAGTGGTGCCAGCGACGCCGACATCATCGAGAAAATCGACATAGGCGGTATCTCCCTGATTCGTGCCGGAGCCAAGAACTTCAAGGATGTGGTCATCGTGCCAAGCAAGGCAGAGTATGGCGTGCTCCTCGACATCCTCAAGAAGAAGGGTGCTGAGACCGACATCGAGGATCGCAAGATGTTCGCAGAGCGTGCCTTCGGCGTAAGTTCTCACTACGACACCACCATCCACGCTTGGTTTGCTAAGTAATCTTGCCTGAGGAGTAAATCCGAGGGAACTGCTCTCAAGCCTATAAGGGAATCTTCCGAGATGCTTTTGCTCTGTAACAGAAAAGGCATCTCGGATAGTGTCTTTTAAGGAGATAGAATTTTTAAGCTTAAAAATATTTAGTATTACATTTAAAAATGGGATTTTTTTCATTTATTCAGGAAATCGCAATGGACTTGGGTACCGCCAACACCATCATTATCAGTGATGATAAGATTGTGGTGGACGAACCTTCTGTCGTTGCCCTCGACCGCCGCACCGACAAGATGATTGCCGTGGGCGAGAAGGCAAAGATGATGTACGAGAAGACTCATGATAACATTCGTACAATCCGTCCTTTGCGTGATGGCGTTATCGCCGACTTTACTGCCTGCGAGCAGATGATGCGTGGACTCATCAAGATGGTTCACACCGGAAGCCGTCTGTTCTCACCTTCACTCCGCATGGTTATCGGTGTGCCTTCTGGCTCTACCGAGGTTGAGCTTCGTGCCGTGCGCGACTCTGCCGAGCATGCCGACGGTCGTGACGTTTACTTGATTTTCGAGCCTATGGCTGCCGCTATCGGTATTGGTATCGATGTGGAGGCACCAGAGGGCAACATGATAGTTGATATAGGTGGTGGTTCTACCGAAATCGCCGTGATTTCTCTCGGTGGTATCGTGAGCAACAATTCCATCCGTACTGCTGGCGACGACCTCACAGCCGACATCCAGGAGTACATGAGCCGTCAGCACAACGTGAAGGTTTCTGAGCGTATGGCTGAGCGTATCAAGATTCACGTGGGCTCTGCCTTGACCGACCTCGGCGACGAGGCTCCTGAGGACTTCATCGTGCATGGTCCTAACCGCATCACAGCCCTCCCAATGGAGGTGCCTGTATGCTATCAGGAGATTGCTCACTGCCTCGACAAGACCGTGGCTAAGATTGAGAACGCCGTGCTCTCTGCATTGGAGAACACTCCTCCTGAGCTTTACGCCGACATCGTGAAGAACGGTATCTGGCTCTCTGGTGGTGGCGCTTTGCTCCGTGGTCTCGACAAGCGACTCCAGGACAAGATCAACATCCCATTCCATATCGCCGAAGATCCATTGCACAGTGTGGCTAAGGGTGCCGGCATCGCATTGAAGAATGTGGATCGTTTCTCATTCTTGATGAGATAATCATATTGAAAATGGTGAAATTCCGTGGTTCTTGAGGAATTCAAGGGTCACGGATTTTTAATCATATATATTCTTAGGTATAAAATATATCCTTTGGAATAAAGGAAAACCGAATAAAATAAAGTATGCACAACCTTTTAGAGTTTTTGCAGAAATACAACCATTGGTTTGTCTTCGTGATACTCGAAGTGGTGAGCATGGTGCTCTTGTTCCAGTATAACAGCTATCAGGGCAGTGCGTGGTTCTCCACCGCCAACGCCGTGACAGGCAAGCTCTATGAGTGGGATTCCAATGTGGAGACCTTCTTCTCACTGACCAAGGTGAACCAGGAACTCACCCAGCGTAACGCTTATCTGGAGCAGGAGGTACACAAGTTGACCGACTCGCTCGTGAGCGTCACCCAAGACAGCACCATCTACCATCGCAACCAGTTCGCCCTCTTGCAGAGCTACAGGCTGATACCTGCCAAGGTGGTGGACAACAGTCTCGACAAGCCGGGCAACCTCATGACCATCGACAAAGGTAGCGCTGACGGCATCCACAAGGACATGGGTGTGATAAGCGGAACCGGCGTAGTGGGCATCGTATATCTCGTGAGTCAGCACTACTCGATCGTGATACCTGTGCTCAACGTGAAGTCGAACATCAGCTGTACCATCCAGGGCAGGGGATACTTCGGCTATCTGAGATGGAAGGGCGGTTCGAGCGAGCTTGCATATGTGGAGGAAGTGCCACGCCACGCCCACTTCAAGTTGGGCGACTATGTGGTGACCAGTGGTTACAGTGCCGTGTTCCCTCCAGGCGTGAGGGTGGGCAAGATATTGCATGTGTTCAACTCGGCCGATGGTCTTAGTTATCGAGTGCAAGTAAGACTCTCCACCGACTTCGCCCGTCTGCGTGACGTATGCGTCATCGACGATGCTGCCATGAAGGAGCGCCTCGACATCATGCGAGC
>DJSH01000003.1:0-37262 GCA_002440225.1 Candidatus Segatella violae | reverse complement strand
AGAATGAGTATAGATTTGGTAAAACGACTCGCCACGTTCGTGGTGCTCGTGCTGGTGCAGGGATTGGTGTTCAACCATATCCACCTCTTCAACTGCGCCACCCCCTTGCTGTATGTCATCATGGCATTGCATTTCCGCCGCAACCATCCACGATGGTCGGTGATGGTGTGGTGCTTCATGATGGGACTTTGCATCGACGTATTTGCCAATACGCCAGGTGTTGCGGCGGCCTCGATGACCCTCGTCGGCTTGCTGCAACCTTATCTCTTCGAACTCTTCGTGCCTAGGGATAGTGCCGACGACCTGGAGCCATCCATGCGCTCCATCGGCGTGGGCTCATACTGCCTCTATGTGTTCGTCATCGTGCTCGTTTATAATATATTGTTCTTTACGCTGGAGACCTTCAACTTCTTCAACTGGTTGCAGTGGCTAGAGTGTATCGGGGGAAGTACCCTCATCACTTACGTGCTCGTCATGGCAGTGGAGAACTTCAGAAAGTAAAAACAGTTATTTAGATTCAGCTATTTATAGTTATATATAATAAGGTATGTTGGATTACAATCTTGAGAAGCGTAGATACGTCATTAGTGGTGTGGCCATAGCAATCGTGGTCATATACATGATTCGTCTCTTTACGCTTCAGATTATGAGCGATGACTATAAGAAGAACGCCGACAGTAACGCCTTCCTCAAGCAGATAGAGTTCCCTTCGCGTGGTGCCATCTATGATAGAAACGGAAAGCTGATGGTCTATAACCAGCCTTCCTACGACATCATGGTGGTGATGAACGAGGAGAGCGGTCGTCTCGACACGATGGACTTCTGTAATTCGCTGGGCATCACCAAGGAATGGTTTATCAAGCGAATGGATGACATCAAAGACCGCAACAAGAACCCGGGCTATTCGAGATATACCCAACAGCTCTTCATGACACAGCTCTCCGACAAGGACTTCAGCGTGTTCCAGGAGAAGATGTTCCGATTCCCGGGCTTCTATGTGCAAAAGCGAAGCGTGAGAGAATACACCTACCCATACGCCGCCCATGTGCTAGGCGATGTGGGCGAGGTATCCGAGAGCGACATCGAGGACGATGACTACTACCAGCCAGGTGATTACATCGGCAAGCTGGGACTGGAGAAATCTTACGAGAAGCAGCTCCGTGGCGTGAAGGGTGTCAAGATATTGCTCCGCGATGCCCACGGGCGCATACAGGGCAGTTACCAGAACGGCAAGCTCGACCAGCGACCTGTCGCCGGCAAGGACTTGACGCTCGGTATCGACGTGAACCTTCAGGCTCTAGGCGAACGACTCATGCAGGGCAAGATAGGCAGTATCGTCGCCATAGACCCTCGCGACGGAAGTGTCTTGGCGATGGTGTCATCGCCATCCTACGACCCTCGCAAGCTGGTGGGCAAGAACCGAGGCAAGATGCACAAGTGGCTTTCCCAAAACCCTTGGAAGCCTCTCCTCAACCGAAGCATTATGGGACAGTATCCTCCAGGCTCTACATTCAAGACCACGCAGGCGCTGACCTATCTCACCGAGGGCATCATCACCCCGAGCACCGCCTTCCCATGTAACCATGGTTTCAGCTATAAGGGACTGCACGTGGGATGTCACGGTCACCCATCTCCTATCGCACTGGTGGATGCCATCAGTACCTCATGTAACGGTTACTTCTGTTGGGGACTTTACTATATGATGGGCAACCGCAAGAAGTACAAGGATGTGGAGCAGGCGATGACCACCTGGAAGGACTACATGGTGAGCATGGGCTTCGGCTATAAGCTGGGCATCGACCTTCCGGGCGAGAAGCGAGGCTTGATACCTAACGCCCAGTTCTACGACAAGGCATACCATGGCTCTTGGAACGGACTGACCATCATCAGTATCTCCATCGGACAGGGCGAGGTGAACCTCACGCCGTTGCAGATAGCCAACCTGGGCGCCACCATCGCCAACCGAGGCTATTACTATGTGCCTCACGTGGTGCGCAAGGTGAAGGGCGAGCCTCTCGACACGCTCTATACCCGCCGTCATTACACCAAGGCCTCGAAGAGAGCCTACAACTATGTGATAGCCGGTATGCGAAGCTCTGCGCTGAAAGGCACCTGTAAAATGCTTTCCCGCTATGACTTCGAGCCTTGCGGAAAGACCGGTACCGCCCAGAACCGTGGGCACGACCACTCCGTGTTCATGGGCTTCGCGCCGATGAACAACCCTAAGATAGCCATCGCCGTGTATGTGGAGAATGGTGGATGGGGTGCCGACTTCGGTGTGCCTATCGGTGGACTCATGATGGAGCAGTACTTGCACGGCAAGCTCTCGCCATCGTCGGAGAACCAGGCGGCACAGATGCAGGCTAGAAGAATCGCCTACGGCTCAAGCAGTAGATAAAATAAAATGAAATAATAAAACAATGGCTCAAAAAGATAATAAACAACCTACTAGTGTGCTTGGCTCACTCGACTGGTGGACCATCGGCATCTATCTGGCGTTGCTCTGCTTCGGTTGGATCAGTGTCTGCGGTGCCAGCTACACTTATGGCGACAATGATATCTTCAGCCTTGGCACTCGTTCGGGTATGCAGATTATCTGGATAGGAACGAGTATCGTGCTTGGCTTCGTCATCCTGATGCTCGACGATAGGTTTTACGATACCTTCTCGTACGTCATCTATGGCGTGCTGATATTGCTGCTCTTTGCCACGATATTCAACCCGCACGACATCAAGGGTTCCCACTCGTGGCTCGTGTTAGGACCTCTGCGACTGCAACCAGCCGAGTTTGGTAAGTTTGCCACGGCGCTAGCTATCGCTAAGTTTATGTCGAGTTATGGTTTCAACATCCATAAGCTGAAGCATTTCATGGCGGCTGTGGGCATCATCGTCTTGCCTATGATTTGTATCGTGGGACAACGAGAAACGGGTTCTGCGTTGGTTTATTCCGCCTTCTTCCTCATGCTCTACCGCGAGGGAATGCCTGGAGCCATCCTTTTTACGGGTGTCTCGATGGTGGTCTATTTCGTGGTGGGCGTCAAGTATGAGAACGTGATGATGTGGGATACCTACACATCGGTGGGCAAGTTTGTGGTCTTGCTGTTGGTACAGCTCTTCACGGCGGGCATGGTATGGTCGTATACGGGCAACAGGAAGCATGCCTTCATCATCGGCGGCTATGCACTGGGCATCACGCTTATCTTCGTGCTCTTCTCCACCTACGTGATTCCTTTCGACATCGTGTGGGTGCAACTCTTGCTCTGTGCGGCGATGATAGGCTTCCTGGTTTATCATGGTTTGCGAACTCGTTTCCGCAATTATTTCCTCATCTCGATATTCTCCATTGGTAGTATCGCCTTTTTCTATTCGGCAGATTATGTGCTCAACAATGTGATGGAGCCTCACCAACGTGTGCGTATCAACGTGTTGCTGGGCTTGGACGAGGATTTGGCTGGAGCCGGTTACAACGTGCATCAGAGTGAGATAGCCATCGGTTCGGGTGGTTTGCAAGGCAAGGGATTCCTGAACGGAACACAGACCAAGTTGAAGTTCGTGCCAGAGCAGGATACCGACTTCATCTTCTGTACGGTAGGCGAGGAGGAAGGTTTCCTCGGGTCGGCAGGCGTGTTGTTGCTCTTCCTTGCGTTGATATTGAGGTTGATGTATCTAGCGGAGCGGCAACCTTTTAAGTTCGGGCGAATATACGGCTATTGCGTGCTCTCTGTGTTCCTGTTCCACCTATTTATTAATGTAGGCATGGTGCTGGGCTTGACGCCTGTAATCGGTATTCCGCTGCCGTTCTTCAGTTACGGAGGTTCGTCCCTTTGGGGATTCACCATCCTGCTTTTCATCTTCCTAAGAATAGACGCGGGTAGGAATCTCGTGAGACAGTAAGAGTAAAATCCTCTTGAAAGATGGCTTTTCGTGTAAAGCTTCTTTCAAGAGGATTTTTTATTTAAAACTATTGCATTTTTGAAATCTTGACCCCGACATCGCTAACGCCCGGAAGAATTTCTCGCTTCATGTCGTGGCGGATGGCGATATGGAGGGAGTCGCCTTCGTGCAGCGGATATGCATTGATGGGAAAGTTGTACTGGATGTAGCTGATGCCTTGTCCTTTGCTGGTGCCATTCTGGTCAATGAGCTGACAGTTTACCGTGTCTCTTTTGCTCTCTGCCATCATTTTCTGTTTGTTGTGATAGATGGTTTGCTCCACTATCAGAGTTAGTCCCATGAATGGATAGGCACCGGTGATGCGAAGTCCGAGGCTCTCTTGATAATGACCAGTCTCGGGCAGAGGAGCCACCTCAAACGAGAGTGTGTCGTTCTTCTCCCATCCCGCAATCGGCGTGTGTACGTATGTGTCATACATTGTGGCACCATTGCAGGCGGCTAGTATGCCTAAGCAAACCATCGCCATGAAGAAATATACCAGTCTTTTCATTTATTTTCCTCCTTTATTCTTGTGGCTTGCTTTCACCTTGAGGTTTGCTTTCACCTTGAGGTTTGTTCTCACTTTGAGGCTTCTGTTCGCCGTTTTGAGGGCGAGAACCACCTCTGTTGCGATTATCTCGGCGATTGTCTTTGCGGCGATTGTTTGATTGCTTGCGCTCGCTGTTGTGTTGTTTATGTTCGCCATTTGTCTTGCCTTGCTCGCCGTTCTGTTGTGGCTTTGCGTCATTCTCTTGGCGGTTGCGATTTCCGTTGTTGCGGTTCTTGTTGTTCTTTTTCTTCTTTTTGGTCTTGTCGAATCTGCTCAAGTCGGCTTCTGCCAACAAGTCGGATGACTTAGGTGTTGGCTTCGCTTTACCATTCTCCAATAGACTAAGTGGCTTTTCGCCAGCCTTGTTCATTTCGAGGATTTCCTTGGCGCGCTCAGCAGTGATGGTCTCCAGATTGGCGGCAAGGTTTTTATCCGAAGAGTAGGTGATGAGTCCTGCCAGGATGTCTACCTTGAATTGGTGATATTCGCCATCTACCGTTTGAAGTATGGCATCCTTAGGAGGCAACTTGCGACTCGCCTCCACATAGTTGTCTACCTCATAGTTGAGGCAGCACTTCAACTTGGCGCACATGCCGGCAAGTTTCTGTGGGTTGAGCGATATGTCCTGATAGCGCGCGGCATTGGTGCTCACGCTCACGAAGTTCTTCATCCAAGTGGCGCAGCAGAGCTCTCGTCCGCAAGGACCTGTTCCACCGATTCGTCCAGCCTCCTGTCGGGCACCAATCTGCTTCATCTCGATGCGTACGTGGAAAGTGTCGGCAAGCACCTTGATGAGCTGTCGGAAATCTACACGCTCATCAGCGATGTAGTAGAAGATAGCCTTGTTGCCATCTCCTTGATACTCCACGTCGCCAATCTTCATCTTCAGGCCGAGGTTCTTGGCTATCTGTCGGCTCTGAATCATCGTGTCGTGTTCACGAGCCTTAGCCTCCTTGCACTTGTCGAGGTCCACCTGCTTGGCAAGGCGATAGATGCGCTTGATGTCATCCATCGACTTGAGGTTTGCCTTTTTGATTTGAAGTTTGACAAGTCGTCCTGTCAGGGTCACCACACCGATGTCGTGTCCAGGGTTGGCTTCTACGGCGACGATGTCTCCCTTTTTGAGGTCGAGGTTATTCACATTGTGATAATATCCCTTGCGGGTGTTCTTAAATTGCACTTCTACCAGGTCGGTGCTTTCGGCATTGCCAGGTACATCGGCAAGCCAATCGTAAGTGTTCAGTTGGCGGTCTTGTCTGCCCACGGCTTTACAGCAAAGGCCGCGGTCGCATCCATGCCACATTCTGAATTTCATATTCTTGTAGTCCACGATTGTCGTAAATTTTAAATTATAATTAATAAATAATAAATGGGGCTTGCGCCCTTATATGTTGTCTTATGTTGTCTATTGTTTACACTAGAATTCTTCACTTTTCACTATTCGTTCTTCACTTTCTGATGAGCAAGACGATAATTTTCAGTGCCAGGTCGAAGAACACAATCTTCGGATTGGCATTCTGGGAGATGCAACGCTTGGAATCCTCGAAGAGGTTGGCAATGTCGATGATGTTCGCCTCGTTGATGAATCGAGCGAAGTTCTTGGCGAAGTTCTCTTCTTCTTGCGTCATATAGCTCAGTTCCGGCTGTCGAAAATTATACATGAAGCTTTCGCGCAGCATATGCAGGAAATAGTCAATCATTCGTTTCTGTTTCTCTCGTCCGAAGGTTGCCACCACTTCGCTCCATTTCTTTAGATCGTGGATATTGCGCATGTAGGCAAGTCGCATCAGCATGATAAACATGTCGAGATGCTGTCGGTTTTCATTGCCGGCGTCGAGTTCTTCCAAGGCAAGGTTCCAGTTGCCATTGGCGATGCGAGCTATTCGGTGTGCCATGTCTGGCTCTAGGGCTCTGCGCTCGACGAGTGCTTTTTCTACCTCTTCGGTGCTAATCTTTTTGAAGTCGATGCGCTGCACTCGGCTTCGGATAGTCTCCAGGAGCAACTCCGGATTTTCGCTTACGAGTAAGAAGAGAGTTTGACGAGGCGGTTCCTCCAGCAGTTTCAATATCTTGTTGGCGCTGGTCAGGTTCATTCGTTCTGGCAACCAAATCAGACTTATCTTGTATCCACCTTGGCTCGACATCATGCTGAGCTCGCGGGAAAGATTGTCCGTTTCCTCGGCGGTGATGATGGCTTGCTTATTGAAATCGGTATCCGTCTTGCCCATCTTTTTCATCCAGTCGCTTATCAAGATGTAGGGACCTTGTGAGAGCAGTATCTCTCGCCATTCCTTGATGAAATCGAGGCTTGTTGGCTTCTGGTCGGAGCTCATATCCGAAGTCTTGATGGTAGGGAAGGTGAAGTGGAGGTCGGGATGTTCCCATTTCTTGAGCATGGTTTGCGCACGGCGTTGCTCTTCTTCAGACCCGTTCTCGCCGAGCAAATAGCTGGCGAAAGCCAAAGCCATAGCTAGTTTGCCGCATCCTTCAGGACCACAGAACATCAAGGCATGAGGCACACGATTTTCCTGGACCATCTCCATCAGACGGTCCCATACCTCTTGCTGACCAATAACTTCGCTTTTTAACATTGAACTTTTGTTTAGAACAGAATCTTTGCTATTTGTTTGACGCTCTCCACAGCCGATACCGTGAAGAAATGTACATTGTTATAGCCATGCTCGAATAGGTCTTTTACCTGAGCCGTTGTCCATTCGATGCCGAGTGCCTTGGCGTCGTCATCGCTTTTGCATTTCAGAACCTCCTTTGCCAGTTCCTCAGGGATGTCGCAATGGAAAGTCTTTGGCACCACGGTGAGCTGGCTCAACTTGGCGAAAGGCTTGATGGCTGGGATGATAGGAATGGTGATGCCCATTTGTCGTGCCTTCTCAACAAAGTCGTAGAACTTCTTGTTGTCGTAGAACAGCTGGGTTACAGCGTAAGCGGCACCGAGTTGTTGCTTCTCCAAGAGATGCTGCAGGTCCATTTCCAGGTTGGGTGCTTCCTCATGTTTCTCTGGATAACAAGCCACGCCACAGTAGAATTGCTCGCCCGGATGCTTGATAGGTGTGCCGTCAACGAAGAATCCATTGTTGAACTGGTTGATTTGTTTCAACAGGTCGGTGGCATGTGCATATCCGTTAGGGGTAGGAGTAAACTGCCTGTCTTCCTTTGCCTTGTCGCCACGGAGTACGAGCACATTGGAGATACCAAGAAATTGTAGGTCTAGCAATTCATACTCGATGTCTTCCTTGGTGGCACCACTACAGATAATATGAGGGATGACAGGAATGTCGTACTTGTTTTGTATGGCACCTGCTATGGCTACCGTTCCAGGGCGACGGCGCACACGTTGGCGGGTCAAGAGCCCATTGTCTAGCTCCTTGTAAACGAATTCGCTGTGATGGGTTGTGATGTTGATAAATCTAGGGGCAAACTCCTTCAAGGCATCGATGGTGCGGAACAAAGCCGCAGTGCCATTGCCTTTGAGCGGAGGCAAAACCTCGAAGGAGAAACCTCTCTTGTTGCCCTCTTTATTGAAAAAATCTGCTATATTCATATTACGTAATATCTATTTTGGTTGCAAATTTACAAAAAAAATGGGGGAAAACCGCACGTTATACGTAATATTTAGTAAGAAAGTTCGTATATTATAGTAAACAATGTGCGATTTCTACATAAAACATGTTTAAAGTTGGATTATCAAAACCTAAATAAGATGGAACAAAATCAATCGGGCTCTAAAGCCTATCTTATCTCAATTGTGATGGTCGCCGTTTTGGGCGGTCTGCTTTTCGGTTACGATACCGCAGTGATATCGGGTGCCGAGAAGGGTTTGCAAGCATTCTTCAAGGGTGCGAGTGATTTCGAGTATACCGATTTCATGCATGGATTTACTTCTTCCAGTGCTTTGATCGGTTGTATCATCGGTAGTTCTCTCTCTGGTCTCTTTGCCAGCAAGTTTGGACGCAAGCGTTCGCTTATTTTCGCGGGCATCTGCTTCTTCCTGTCTGCTTGGGGATCCATGGAGCCAGAGACTTACATCATGCCGCAGGGGGTGGCCGACTGGAATCTTTTGGTTGTCTTCAATTGCTACCGAGTGCTTGGTGGTATCGGTGTGGGTATGGCTTCTGCCATCTGTCCTATGTACATTGGCGAGGTGGCTCCTAGCAACATCCGTGGTATGTTGGTGAGTTGGAACCAGTTTGCCATCATCTTCGGTCAGCTGGTGGTTTACTTCGTCAACTTCGTCATCATGGGCTCGCATGCCAATCCTATCTATGATGCAGCTGGTCATATCGCCAATTTGATGGATGCCCAGTGGACCATCGAGACAGGTTGGCGCTATATGTTTGGAAGTGAATGTGTGCCAGCAGGTTTGTTCACTTTCCTCATCTGCTTTGTACCTGAGACACCTCGTTATCTCGTGATGGTGGGGCAAGATGAGAAGGCATACGGTATTCTCTCCAAGATCAATGGTTCGGAGAAGGCGAAGGAGATTATCCACGACATCAAGAACACCGTGACCGTGAAGACGGAAAAACTCTTCTCTTATGGTTTCATGTGCATCTTCGTAGGTGTGATGCTTTCTGTGTTCCAGCAGGCTGTGGGTATCAACGCCGTGCTTTACTATGCTCCTCGTATCTTCCAGGATATGGGCATGGGCAACCCTATGGTTCAAACCGTCATCATGGGTATCGTGAACATCTCGTTCACCTTGGTAGCAGTGTTCACCGTAGAGAAATTGGGTCGCAAGCCATTGCTTATCTGTGGCTCCATCGGCATGGCTATTGGTGCGCTCGGTGTAGCCTTGACCTTCGGCAATGCGGCTCTGAGTACTATTACGATGCTCAGCATCATGGTTTATAGCGCCAGCTTCATGTTCTCTTGGGGACCTATCGCATGGGTGCTCATTGCCGAGCTCTTCCCTAACACCATCCGTGGTGCTGCCGTAGCTATCGCCGTGGCATTCCAGTGGATATTCAATTTCATTGTAAGTTCAACCTTCGTACCAATGTTCAACATGCATTTGACTCAGGGCGATGACTTTGGTCATTGGTTCACTTATGGACTCTATGGAGCCATCTGCGTCATTGCAGCTATCTTCGTTTGGAAACTCGTGCCAGAGACCAAGGGCAAGAGTTTGGAGGATATGAGTAAGCTTTGGAAGAAAGAAGAGGCTTGATATTTTAACTATAGATAGATTATTGGCATCTTTGCTTCGTCGAGGATGCCAACCATAAAAAGCGAGGCGCAACCTTCATCCCGAAGATTGCGCCTCTATTAGTTTTCTTTGTTTAATTTTTAAGAGAGTATTAACATATATATTATTGTAAGTTTCTTTATAATACAACTTCTAGTGTCGCCACATATGGCATGTTGTACCCTTGATAAGAATATGTCTTAAGTACATCTTTTGTTGAACCATCTACCAGAATGCGACCGGGTGTTACATTGAGTATCAGCTCCCTTTTACTATTATCTTTTCTGGTTCCGATTCCTCCGTAAGAGAGGTTGTTGATGCCAGAATAGAACTGGATTTGTACTTTTTTACCAGCTTCGTTGGTGTATGTAATATCGTTGGTTGCTGTTACGAAAGTACGCTGCTGATAGTTGTATGGAATGAGCTTTATCTTCAAGTCTTGTGCTGGCAACTTTGCTACTTCTTTACTAATGGTTTCGTCATTGATATACTTTGCAAACTTGGCGACATCTACATTTTGTAATGTGAGCGTGCTGTCTGAAGATGTAATGACGCAAGTAGTCGTAAGACTGTCTTTCTCGAATTTGTCTGCATTTGTAGAGTTCGAATTGGCGTTGACACTAGCTGGTAGCAAGAGACCTGCGCTATGATAGCCTTGCACTTCTGATAGCATTGAGCTAGACTCTTGGGCTGAAGGCCATTGGAAACTATTGTCGCTACTGCTGTTACAAGACGAGAATGCGAATGCTGCGATGAATGCAGCTACGATTGATAATGCTTTAATCTTTTTCATTTGCTATTATGTTTTATTTGTTACTATTCTTTCCAATGTATAAACACGAAAAGATAGAAAACATTGCATCAATAGATAGTTAAAATCTATTAATTAATCTTCTCCGCAAATTTGTCGGGATTACTGGACTCGAACCAGCGACCTCGCGCCCCCCAGACGTGTGCGCTACCAACTGCGCCAAATCCCGATGCTTTGCTCTCAAAGCGTATGCAAAGATAGACTTTTATTTTGAAATAAGCAAAAAATACTGAGATAATCTTGCGAGTTTTCACTAAATGTACTACTTTTGCAGAAGATTTAACATAGATTCTTCGTAAAAGAAGACAAAAACAAGGAAGATTATGAAAAAATATCTAGGTAATTTTAAGTTGTGGGTGATGGCGTTGACCATCGCATTGTTCTCTTCGTTCATGGTGCCAGCTCCGCAAGGTGATGTGGCGGGGGTGGAGATTCCTGTCTCAAAGAATAAAATCTCTCAAACGATTAAGCACCGATTGGCTTATACGGTGTCGTATAACCATGATACGAGAGAGCCTAACTGGGTGGCTTGGACATTGACTCGTGAGCATGCTTCGGGCTCGTTGCCTCGTGGCAAGTTTCAAGATGATGAGGATATGCCTTCTCCCAAAGGCACCATCTCCGATTATTTCAGGACTGGATTTGATAAAGGACACATGTGCCCTGCTGGCGACAACAAGTGGAGTCAAAGGGCTATGGACGAATGCTTTCTGATGACCAACATGTGCCCTCAGACTCATGCCTTGAACGCGGGAGTGTGGAATAGCATAGAGCAGCAATGTCGCTCATGGGCGAAGAAATATGGCAAGGTCTATATCGTTTGTGGTCCTATCTATCTCAACAAGCAGCATCGCAAGTTGGGAAAGAACAAGGTTGTAGTACCTGATGCCTTCTTCAAGGTCATCCTGCGCACGGGTAAGAATCCGCAAGCCATTGGTTTTATCTGTCGCAATCAGACAGAGACTGGTTTGCAGAAGAAGGACTTTGTCAACTCTGTGGATGAGGTAGAACGCATTACCGGTTATGATTTCTTCTCCAAGTTGCCAGATAATGTAGAGAAGAAGGTTGAGGCGAAAGCCGATCTAGGGCAATGGTAGTCACCAGGTAATTGCCAAAAAGAAAAAAGGACTTTCCGATGAGGAAAGTCCTTTTTCTGAGATATGTGACTCGCATGGGGCTCGAACCCATGACCCCAACATTAAAAGTGTTGTGCTCTACCAGCTGAGCTAGCGAGTCAATCTCTTGCTTTATGTTTCAAAAGCGAGTGCAAAGATACGGCAAAAAATCGAAACTGCCAAATATTTAGCTTATTTTTTGTTGATTTTCTGCTATTTTCTTCCTTTGGGGGCTCTTTAGCACTCGTTTTTTACTCTTTTTCTTGTTCTTTGGGCACTTCGGCGTCTGTCGTGAGTGCATGATATTGTGGCTTCTCGCGCGTCACATATCTCTGCCAATAGGCGATGAGAAGGGTGGTGAGTGGAAGCGCTACTATCAAGCCGAGGAATCCGAGCAAGGCGCCCCATACCGAGAGGCTCAAGAGCAGGATGGCTGGGTTGAGTCCCATCGCTTTGCCCATAATCTTCGGCGTGACCACCATGTCCGTTATCACCTGTACCACGCAGAATACCAGGAACGCCAAGCCGAAAACAAGCCAGAAATTCTGCCCCGTGTCGGCGGCCTTCAGCATGGCGAGGAAGGCTGTAGGTATCAAAGCGAAGGTATGCAGGTATGGCACCAAGTCCATGATGCCGATAAGTATGCCCAGGCCTATCGCCATAGGGAAACCGATGATGGTGAAACCTATACAGAACATGATGCCCATGCAAAGGGCCACCATACCTTGACCACGTATGTAATTGTTGAGCTCTCGCTCTACATCCTTCATCAGGGAGTGCCAGAAAGGTCTGTTCTTCTTTGGGAAGATGCGCACCCAGTTGGCTGTCAGTGTCTCATAGTCGAGCAGGATGAAGAACATATATAATAAGGTAATCATCGAAGCCACGATGCTGATGAGTATGTTGGCTGTCTGTCCCACTACGGAGAATACCTTAGGCATTGCCGTTTTCAAGGCATCGCTGAAATCCTTGCTCTTCAGGAAATGTTCAACCTGGTCTTGGTTGGCACTGAGCCAGTTTTTTATCATTGCCGTGAGGTTGTTGGTGTGGGTGGTTTGGTGGAGCCATCGCGTAAGCACGTCGCCAAGTTTATCAAACTGGTCTATCATCGGAGGGATGATGAGCCACAGCACGCCTCCTACGATGGCAATGGCAGCTCCCATTGCAAGGAGGATGGAGATGGCTCGCACCTTGATGTGTAGCTTGGTTTCGATAAACTTCACCACAGGGTAGAGCAGGTAAGCGAAAAACCATGCGATGAAGAATGGCAAGAGTACCTCGCTCAAGTAATTGACGATGAAGAGCACGGCAATCACCAAGATGGCGACACCCGCCCAACGGATAAACTTATCGAATGTAATTTCCTTACTCATAATTAAGAATTAATAATAAAGAATTATGAATTAATAATTAAAAAGTTACGCCTCGTTGCGGATGGCCTTTTGATAGCATTCTCTGCACAGCGGCTCGTATTCGTCTTGCTCGCCTAGCAACACACGCTTGTCGTTGTGTACGAGTCGATGGCTCACATAGGCGAGAGCACCACACTTCACGCAGATGGCGTGTACCTTGGTCACCTCGTCGGCGATGGCGCAAAGGGCTGGTATCGGACCGAAGGGCACGCCCTTGTAATCCATGTCGAGACCTGCCACGATGACACGCACGCCGCGGTTGGCAAGTTCATTGCAAACCTCTACCAAGCCATTGTCAAAGAACTGTGCTTCGTCTATACCTACCACGTCGATGTCTGAAGCCAATAAGAGGATGGATCCAGAGGAGTCGATAGGAGTGGATCGGATAGAGTTCCGGTCATGGCTCACTACGTCTTCCTCGGAGTAACGAGAGTCGATGGAAGGCTTGAAGATTTCCACCTTCTGTTTGGCAAACTTGGCTCGCTTCATTCTCCGTATCAATTCCTCGGTTTTTCCCGAGAACATTGAACCGCACACTACTTCAATTCTTCCGGGGCGGTGTGCTTCCCCAATTAGATTTTCTGTCATTTCGGGGGCAAAATTAATAATAAGGTTTTAAAAAATGCAAAGATAATCCATTTTTTTTTGCTATGAAAGATTTATTAACTACATTTGTACGCTGTATGGGCATATTATATATCGTACCGACTCCGGTAGGCAACATGGAGGACATGACAATGCGGGCCATCAGGGTTCTGAAAGAAGCTGATTTTGTGCTCGCCGAGGACACTCGAACATCGAGCGTCCTATTGAAGCATTTCAATATTCACAATCGATTAGTGGCTCACCACAAGTTCAACGAACATGGCACGTCGGCAGCCATCGTGGAGCGACTCAAGGCTGGCGAAACCATCGCCTTGATTAGCGATGCGGGCACGCCGGGCATCAGTGACCCGGGTTTCTTCCTGGCTCGTGAGGCAGCCAAGGCGGGCATCACAGTGCAAACATTGCCGGGTGCTACGGCTTGCATCCCAGCCATCGTCTCGTCGGGCTTACCCTGCGACCGCTTCTGTTTCGAGGGATTCATCCCGCAGAAGAAAGGCAGGCAAACTTATCTCGAATCCCTCAAAGACGAGGTGCGCACGATGATATTCTATGAGTCGCCTTATCGGGTGGTGAAGACACTGCAACAGTTTGCCGAGGTGTTCGGCGAAGACCGACAGGTGAGTTGCTGCCGTGAAATCTCCAAGATTCATGAGGAGAGTGTGCGTGGTACGCTAGCCGAGGTGATAGCCCATTTCGAGGAGAATGAGCCTCGGGGCGAGTTTGTCATCGTATTGGCGGGCAAGGACCCCAAGCAACTCAAGGAGGAAATGAAAGAGAGGAAGCGTGAGGAGAGGCTGCAGAGAAAGCATCGTTCCGACAACGCTGAATAGTTAAAAGGAAAGCGACGTGTACAACGTAAAAAATAATATTAAAAATAAACAAAGGAGAATGCTTATGAAAAAGCTATTATTTGTGGCATGCTTAGCTGCCTTTTTCTTGACTGGTTGTAACAACAGCAAGAACAACAACACACCAGACTTGACTTCTCAGCAGAAGGATTCGCTGAACAGTATCATCGCTCAGAAAGATAGCGAACTCAATGACATGATGGGTACTCTGAACGAAATTCAGGACGGACTCAATCAAATCAATGAGGCAGAAAACAGAGTAACGCTTCTCAAAAACGGAGAGGGTGCCAATAAAAAGCAGCAGCTCAAGGAGGATGTACAGTTCATCGCCACCCGTATGCAGCAGAACCGCGAGCTTCTCGCCAAATTGCAGAAGCAGTTGGCCAATAGCTCTTTCCAGGGCGATCAACTAAAGAAGGCCATTGAGAATCTCCAGAAGCAGATTGCCGAGAAGGACAAGCAGCTCCAGGCTCTCCGTCAGGAACTTGACAGCAAGGACATTCATATCGCTGAACTCGATGAGACTATCAATAATCTCCATACCAAGGCCAACAACCTGACTAGCGTGAACCGTCAGCAGAGCGAGACCATCAACACGCAGGACAAGCAACTCAACACAGCATGGTATGTTTTCGGAACCAAGAAGGAACTGAAAGACCAACATATCATCGAGGGCAACAAGGTGATGACCGGCAACTTCAACAAGAGCTATTTCACCAAGGTGGATATTCGTGACGTGTCTGAGATTAAGCTGATGTCTAAGTCGGCTAAGCTGCTCACCACTCATCCATCAAGCTCTTATACTTTGGTGCGTGACGCCAACAAGCAGTATACGCTGCGCATCACCAACTCTCAGATATTCTGGAGCACCAGCAAGTACTTGGTCATCTTGGTTAAGTAAAAAATAGCAAAAGCGTGTAAAAAGCCAAAAGAGTAAAAGGCAAAATCGTGAAAAGATAAAAACGCTAGAATATAATAAACCTCCCAATGTTTGCATATTGACATTGGGAGGTTTTTCGTTTATCTCTTTCTTGCGAAAAAGTCTTGCATGAGGCTTCGGCATTCATCTTCCAATACGCCCGATGTGACTGTTGTCTTGGGATGCAGGGCATTCGGTGCATATCTTGCATACCCTCTCTTCTCGTCGTTAGCTCCGTATACCACACGGCTCACCTGTGCCCATCCCAGTGCACCGGCACACATCACACACGGCTCCACGGTAACGTAGAGTGTACAATCCTTTAGGTATTTACCGCCCAGCATGTTGGCTCCGCTTGTGATGGCTTGCATCTCGGCGTGAGCGGTTACATCGCAGAGCATCTCGGTGAGGTTGTGTGCTCGAGCGATAATCTTGTCTTGGCACACGATGACGGCACCTACCGGTATCTCGTCTTCGTCGAATGCCGCCTGAGCCTCTTGCAGAGCACGGCGCATGAATGCTTCGTCTTTCTTCTTTGTATCTTCCATACTTATTTGTCGTTTTATAGTGCAAAAATACATAAAAAACTTTGAAGTGTGAAGGAAAAATGTTATTTTTGCAAATAAATATAGAGAATATTTTATGGCAGAGCATAATGAACTGGGCAAATGGGGAGAGGATGAGGCTTCGTGCTATCTAGAGGACGAAGGCTATACCATTATCGACCGAGATTGGAAAATCGGTCGGCGTGACCTCGACATCATAGCCATGTCGCCCGATGGAGATACGCTCGTCATCGTGGAGGTGAAAACTCGCGCAGAAGAGGAGTATCAGAAGCCTGAAGAGGCGGTGGACAAGCGCAAAATGCGCAACCTTGCCATTGCCGCCAATGCCTATGCCAAGGAATATAAGATAGATAAGAATATGCGATTCGACATCATCTCTATCGTGGGCAAGGGACATCAGGTGGAAAGCTTGGAGCATTTCAAGGATGCGTTCAATCCTATGCTTATCCTGTAAGGTATACATATAATAAGGTGAAAATGGAAACAAAGATGATTAGATTGAAGGAAATCGATTCTACTAACCGATTCCTCAAGCAACTAGACTCCTATGATGAGGACGCACTGACCATCGCTGTGGCTGATTATCAGACGGCGGGCAAGGGACAGGGCTCTCATACCTGGGAGGGGGAGGCAGGTAAGAACCTGCTTTTCAGTATAATGGTTTGTCCACACTGGGTACCTGTGCGCCAACAGTTCTTGCTGTCTGAGGCTGGGGCTCTCGCCATCAAGGATGCTCTCGACACGTATGCCGATGGCTTTACCTTGAAATGGCCCAACGATGTGTATTGGAACGACAAAAAGATTAGCGGAACGCTCATTGAGACTTCAGTCGATTCGAAGGGCATCAAGCGTTGCATCTTCGGCATCGGATTGAACATCAATCAAGAGGTGTTCGTGAGTGATGCACCTAATCCTGTTTCGCTCTGTCAGATAGTAGGACATGAGGTGGATAGGGAAGAGGTACTGGATAAAATCATCGAGGCATTCAAGAAATACTACGAGTTGCTTCGTCGTGCCGACTACATGGATGTGTCGGGCATCTATCATCTGTCGCTCTATCGTCGCAAGGGTTTCCATTGGTATGAGGATAAGGACGGCAAGTTCGAGGGTGCCTTTGTTGAGGTGGAAGACGATGGTCATCTCATCCTCCACGACAAGCAGGGAGTGATTCGCTCCTATGCCTTTGGTGAAATCAAGTACGTAATTTGAAAATATAAATATTAAAGACTATGGCAAAGTTTAAGAGAATTCTTTTGAAGTTGAGCGGTGAGAGCTTGATGGGCAAGCAGAGCTTCGGCATCGACCCTGAGCGCTTGAGTGATTATGCCAAGCAAATCAAGGAAGTACACGAGATGGGTGTGCAGATTGGTATTGTGATAGGCGGTGGTAACATCTTCCGTGGCTTGAGCGGAAGCCAAAAGGGCTTCGACCGTGTGAAGGGCGACCAGATGGGCATGTGCGCCACGGTCATCAACTCGCTCGCCTTGAGTAGTGCGCTTGGTGCGCTGGGCGTGAAGACCAAGGTGCTTACAGCCATTCGCATGGAACCTATCGGCGAGTTCTACAGCAAGTGGAAGGCCATCGAGGCGATGGAGGCTGGTTACATCTGCATTTTCTCGGCTGGTACTGGCAGCCCTTACTTCACTACCGATACGGGGTCGTCTCTTCGTGGCATCGAGATAGAGGCCGACGTGATGCTGAAGGGTACTCGTGTGGACGGCATCTATACTGCCGATCCAGAGAAGGATCCTACCGCAACCAAGTTCAAGGAGATTACCTACGATGAGATTTACAACAAGGGCTTGAAGGTAATGGACTTGACCGCCACTACCATGTGCAAGGAGAACAACCTGCCTATCTATGTATTCAACATGGATGTTGTGGGCAATCTCAAGAAGGTGATGATGGGCGAGGAAATCGGAACCCTCGTTCACAACTAACCGATAATGAGCCTATAATACGCAAAGAGGGCTGATACATCAATCATGTATCAGCCCTCTTTATTTACTTTACTTCTTCTTTAGAAATAAGATAGCGGAGATGATGACGTATGTCAGGATGACAAGCCACCAGCCTTCCAGAAATCCCTTGGCACCATCCACGATTACCGATATGACAAGAATGATGAGGGTGAGGATTGCAAAGCAATACTTGATTTCATTGCCCTTGAACGACCATTGCTTGAACTTCAGTGCAAACAGCGGCATCTCGCATACCAATAGATAGCTGGTGATGAGAATCATTGCCAGCACGACAAATACCGACCAACTATTGCCCTCCAGCCAGAAAGGATTGAACACTACTAGCGAGCCCCAAAAAAGGGCGTTGGCTGGCGTAGGTACACCGATGAACGAGGTGGTTTGACGCTCGTCGAGGTTGAACTTGGCGAGGCGCAGTGCCGAGAAGGCTGCTATGATGAATGCGGCGTATGGCAACACGGGGCGCAGGGGCTCCAAAAACTCAGGGTATTCCATCACATAGAGTTGTGAGAATACGATGGTGGCTGGTGCCACGCCGAAAGTTACGTCATCGGCGAGCGAGTCAAGCTCCTTGCCGATGGGCGACGACACGTGCAGCAGTCGGGCGCTCATGCCGTCGAAAAAGTCAAATACCGCTCCAATGATAATCCACAACAAAGCCATTTCGGGGTTGCCCCCGAAGGCAAACGATGTAGCGATGCAACCCGAAACCAGATTGCAACAGGTAAGCGTGTTTGGGATATGCTTCTTGATGCTCATTTGTTTTCTATTAAATAATGTGTCAGTCGCTGAGTTATTTCAGCTTGGCTATGATAGTTTGGTCGCCCGTGGTCGACTGTCCCATCTTCACGCACACTTCAGTGCCTACAGGCAGGTACACATCCACGCGCGAACCTAGCTTGATGAATCCCAGGTGCTCGTCGATGTAGCACTCCTCGCCTTCCTTGGCATAGGTCACGATGCGTCGTGCCACGGCGCCAGCTATCTGGCGACATAGCACGTCGGTGCCCTCAGGGGTGGTAATCATCACGTCGGCGTGCTCGTTTTCCTCGCTCGCCTTAGGCAGCCATGCCTTGTGATAGTTGCCGTCTACATGCTTCACAAACTTCACCTTGCCGTCTACCGGGAACCAATTGGCGTGTACGTTCCAAAGGCTCATGAAGATGGAAATCATCAGGCGGCGATCTCCGAAGTATGGCGCATTGTCCACCTCCTCTATCACCACGATCTTACCGTCGGCTGGAGCTACCACCAACTTGTCGGTATCCTCTACGTTGAGGTATCGAATAGGGCAACGATAGAAATTGAGCACAATGCTGTACACCGTGCCGAATACAACGACAAAAGCCCAGAATGGAATCTTGTTGTCGATGGTTGCCCACAATATAGCCGCAATGGCTACCAATGCTATCATTCCGTACACCAATTGGTCGGTGCCTTCACGATGCAATCTTATCTTTTTCAGTTTCTTTATTTTTTGTCCCATAAGGTAGGATTAAGTTTTTATCGGTGCAAAGGTACACCATTTTTATGGTTTTTGCAAATTTTTCCACCTTTTCTTTTGGCAATATCAACTTTTAGCAGTAACTTTGGGCTCAAAATTTGATTTCTAAGCCAAAATAATGGAAGATTTTGTACATTTACATGTCCATACTCAGTATTCCATCCTCGATGGTCAGTCGAAGATTCCGCATCTCGTAGACAAGGCCATCAAGGACGGCATGAAGGGTATGGCCGTAACCGACCATGGTGTGATGTTCGGCATCAAGGAACTGACCGACTATTGTGCCAAGGTGAACAAAGACCGCAAAAAGGAGGGGCTCGAACCCTTCAAGCCTATCATCGGTTGTGAGATGTATGTGGCTCATCGCCGCAAGGAAGACCGTGAGCGAGACAAGGGTGATATGAGCGGTTACCACCTCATTGTGCTCGCCAAGAACTATAATGGATACAAGAACCTCATCAAGTTGGTGAGTAATTCGTGGGTGGATGGTTACTATATGCGCCCACGTACCGACCGTGCCGACTTGGAGAAATATCACGAAGACCTCATTGTCTGCTCGGCTTGTATCGCCGGCGAGGTGCCTAAGAAGATTTTGCAGGGCGACATCGAGGGAGCACGTGAGGCCTGCGAGTGGTATCACAATCTCTTTGGGGATGACTATTACTTGGAACTTCAGCGCCATGAGGTGAAGAATCCTAGTATTCTTGCCAATCGTGAGGCTTTCCAGTTGCAGCAAAAGGCTAACAAGGTGCTCATCGAGTTTGCCAAGGAGTATGGCATCAAATTGGTGTGTACCAACGATGTTCACTTCGAGGACAAGGAAACCGCCGAGGCGCACGACCACCTGCTCTGTATCGCCACAGGCAAGGACCTCGACGATCCTAACCGTATGCGCTATTCCAAGCAGGAGTGGTTTAAGACCCGTCAGGAGATGAACGACATCTTTTCCGATGTGCCCGAGGCGTTGACGAATACGTTGGAGGTGTTGGACAAGGTGGAAATCTATAGCATCGACCATGGTCCTATCATGCCATTCTTCCCGATTCCTGAGAGCTTCGGTACCGAGGAACAGCTTCGTGAGCGTGTCTCAGAGGAAGACCTTTACAAAGAGTTCACCTCCGATGAAAATGGTGAGAACCAGCTCCCGCCAGAGGAGGGACGGAAGGTAATCGAGCGTCTGGGTGGATATGAGAAGATTTACCGCATCAAGTTTGAGGCGGAGTATCTGCGCCACTTGGCTTACGAGGGCGCAAAGGAAAGATACGGTGACCCACTCCCGAAAAACGTCGACGAGCATGTGAATTTCGAGTTGCACGTGATGAAGACCATGGGTTTCCCTGGTTACTTCTTGATTGTGTCCGACTTTATCCGTGCCGCCCGCGAGGAACTGGGCGTGATGGTTGGTCCTGGTCGTGGTTCCGCCGCAGGTTCGGTGGTAGCTTATTGCTTGGGTATCACCAAGATAGACCCTTTGAAGTATGACCTCCTGTTTGAGCGTTTCTTGAACCCAGACCGTGTCAACCTGCCTGATATTGATACCGATTTCGATGATGATGGTCGAGGTAAGGTCTTGCGATGGGTGATGGATAAGTATGGGCACGAGAATTGCGCCCACATCATTACCTATGGTTCGATGGCGACAAAGAACTCCATCAAGGATGTTGCCCGTGTGGAAAAACTTCCGCTCGACCGAGCCAACGCCCTCTGCAAGGCAATCCCTGATAGATTGCCCGACGGAGCGAAGATGAACCTCACCAATGCCATCAAGTATACTCCAGAGTTGAAGGAGGCGGAGTTCTCCACCGATGTGAGGGAGAGCAACACCATCAAGTATGCCAAGATGCTGGAGGGCACCATCCGAGGCACGGGCATCCATGCCTGCGGATTCATCATCTGCCGTGACCCTATCAGCAACTGGGTGCCTGTATCCACCGCCGACGACCCTGATTTCCCTGGCTTGAAGACCGCTGTGACCCAGTATGATGGTCACGTCATCGAGTCGACGGGATTGATCAAGATGGACTTCTTGGGCCTCAAGACCCTCTCGGAGATGAAGGAGGCGTGCAAGGTTATCAAGCAGACAACGGGCGATGTCATCGACCTCGACCATATCCCTATCGACGACGAGCTCACCTATCAGCTCTATCAGCAGGGACGCACCATCGGTACCTTCCAGTTTGAGTCGCCAGGCATGCAGAAATACCTGCGAGAACTGAAGCCTACGGTGTTTGAGGACCTTATCGCCATGAATGCCCTCTATCGTCCGGGACCTATGGATTACATTCCTTCCTTCATCGCCCGTAAGAACGGACAGGAGGAAATCAAGTACGACATCCCGTGCATGGAGAAATACTTGAAGGATACCTACGGCATTACCGTCTATCAGGAGCAGGTGATGCTCCTCTCCCGACAGCTCGCAAGCTTCACCCGAGGCGAGAGTGATGCCCTTCGTAAAGCGATGGGTAAGAAGAAAAAGGCCATCGTTGATACGATGAAGCCTAAGTTCATCAAGCAAGGTCAGGAGAACGGGCACGACCCTAAGATATTGGAGAAGATATGGGGCGACTGGGAGAAGTTCGCCTCCTATGCGTTCAACAAGTCGCATGCCACCTGCTACTCTTGGGTGGCTTACCAGACAGCCTACCTCAAGGCGCATTATCCTGCCGAGTACATGGCTGCGTTGATGACCCGCCGATTTTCACAAATCACCGAAATCACCAAGTTGATGGAGGAGTGCCAGTCGATGGGCATCAAGACCCTGGGACCTGATGTCAACGAGAGTTACCGCGAGTTTGGTGTCAACGAGCATGGCGAGATACGTTTCGGCCTGTCTGCCATCAAGGGTATGGGTGCACCTGCCGCCGATGCCATCGTGAACGAGCGTTTGAAGAACGGTCCTTATAAGAACATCTTCGACTTTGCCGAGCGAGTGGACTTCTCCAATGTCAACCGCAAGGCTTTCGAGACCCTCGCCTTGAGCGGTGGCTTCGACAGCTTCGGCATCAAGCGAGAGAGTTTCTTTGGCAAGAATGGCAAGGGCGAGGTGTTTCTCGATACCTTGGTGCGCTATGGTCAGCTCTATCAGCGTGAGCAACAAGAGGCTGCCACTTCGCTCTTCGGTGGCGAAGAAGCAGTGGAGATAGCCACACCGCCAATTCCGGAAGGCGAGGCATGGAGTACCATCGAGCGACTGAACAGGGAACGTGAGCTCGTGGGCATCTACCTCTCCGCACATCCGCTCGACGACTATAGCATCATCCTCAACCAGATGTGCAACACCCACTGCTCAGAGCTCGGCGACAAGCAGGAGCTCGCCAAGAAAGAAGACATCGTGGTGGGCGGCATCATCACCGAGGTGAAATCGAAGTTCACCAAGACGGGCAAGCCTTGTGGCTTCGTCACCATGGAGGATTTCGAAGGCTCGGGCGAGTTGGCACTCTTCGGCGAGGAGTGGGGCAAGTGGCGAGGCATCCTCGTGGAGGGCAGCACCATCTACATCACCGCACGTTGCGCCTCCCGATTTGCCAATAGCAACTACTATGAGTTCCAGATAGGTAGCATCGAGTATCTGCAAACCGTGAAGGAGAACCGTATTGAACGATTCACCATCACCGTGGACAGCGACGTGGTGGACGACAAACTGGTGACCGACCTGCAAACCTTGGTGGACGACGACGAGGGAAAGGCACAGCTCTACTTGCAGGTGCACGACATCAACACCAATACCAATCTCTTGATGCGTGCCCAAGACCGCACGGTGGGTGTGAGCCATGCGCTAGTGCAATATATCGAGTCGCATCCCAAGATGTCTTACCAAATAAACTAAAAAAGTAGGCGCAACGTTTGCTAGTTTGCAGTCAAATGCTTACCTTTGCAGTGACTTAGCGCCAAGATATGATTACGGTGTAGAATATAAGATAACAAAAATAAATAAGTAATAGAAAATGGAAGTAACAATTACAACAGAGAATTTTGAGAGCTACAAGAATGGTGAGCTCCCATTGGTAGTAGATTTGTGGGCAACTTGGTGTGGTCCTTGTCGCCAGATTGCTCCTATCGTGTCAGAATTGGCAGAGGAGTTTGATGGCAAGTTGGTAGTAGGCAAGTGTGATGTCGAGGAGAACGACGACATCGCTATGGAGTTTGGTGTGCGCAACATCCCAACTATCCTCTTCTTCAAGGGTGGTCAGTTGGTCGACAAGTTTGTGGGCGCAGCCAGCAAGGCTACTCTCACTGAGAAATTCCAGGCTCTCTTGTAAAAAAGACCTTTTGTCTTTTTTTGAAAAATTACGTCCCGACGTAGTGCTTGCTACGTCGGGACGTATTGTTTGTTGCGTCGGGACGTAGCAAAGCCTACGTCGGGACGTAATTTCGGGCACCTCCTTGTGCCCTTTTTTCGGGCGAAAAACACCCTTTTTACCATTCTACGGTTCTCGATCCGTCTTCCTCGGTAGTGATGTGTACTTTGGTTACATCCTCTGGCAAGAGGGTCTCTATCAGCTCCGGCCACTCCAGGAAACAGAGGTTACCGCTGTAGAAATAGTCCTCATATCCCATGTCGTACACCTCGTCTATCTTCTTGATGCGGTAGAAGTCGAAGTGATAGATGGGAGAGCCGTCGCCGGCAGTATATTCATTGACGAGGGCGAAGGTAGGCGATGTGATGACATCTTCCACGCCCAGTTCCTCGCAGATGGCCTTGATGAAAGTGGTCTTACCGGCACCCATCTTGCCATAGAAGGCGAAGACCTTGCCGTTGCCCATGCCAGCCAGGAATTGCTTGGCTGCCTCATGGATGTTGTCTAATGAGTCAATCTTGATTTTCATTGTCTTTTATCCTATATTTTTCTTGTTTTCCTATTCTGAGTGCGAAAGTACAAAGATTTTCGTGATAGGGAACATCTTCTGTAGTTAATAAATATTAAATTCCTCTAAACCGAACAACTTCTGCATTAGAACCCCTCCAAATCGTAATATTCGTCGCTATCGGCAGGCGATTTATCTGTTGTTGGCTCGTCGTCGAAATAGATGCCCGTGTCTTCTTGCTTGCCGGCATCCTCTTCGATTTCTATCTGGTTGGGGACTCCTTGCTGCTTGTCTTCGTTGTTGGTCGGGACTTCTTCCGACGACGGCGATTCTGCCTGTTGCGGAGCAACGACTCTTTCGGCTGGCTCGTAGAGCAGCGGCTGGCGGCTCAACTTGATGGGGGCGAAATGCTTGGCGTAGAACTTGCTGTAGTCGTCGTAGCTCAAGCGGGTGCCTAGCAATGGCAGGTTGTTTTCGCTCACCACAAAGGTGCGTGCCTTCGCCAAGAGGCTCAGGATGGCTTTCTCTTGATAGAGAGCATTGGCGTATTGGCGTGCCTCGTCGTAATTTTTGAACCCCGTTATCTGCATGCGGTGGATTCCGCCTTGCTCGTCTATGTGGATGTCGAAATTGCGCACCAGATAGGAGGTGAAGTTATACTTGGCTACCTCGAAGAGCAACTGGTTCTCGTTCACCGAGTCGGTGACGTATGCCATGAGGAAGATAAACGGAATGTTTCTTTCTGCGCTGAACTCCTTTTGTGGCAGGATGTCGTTGGCGGCTGCCGTCGACTCGCTTCGTCGTGTCCACACATCGCTTAGGTCAAACTTTCCGCCATGTAGTCGCCTGCCTGCTTTCACACCGTTTACTATCATGCCAGCCAGTTCGCTCAGTCGGGTGCCTGGATATTTCTCTGCCACCGTTTGGAGATCTTTGAGGCATCCATCGGTGTCGCCTTGCCCCAGCAGGCTCATGCCCGAAAGGAAGAGGAACTTGTCGCGGTTGGCTCCCAGGGGAAATCGGGTGCTGGAGATAGCGGCGTTGGAGCCCACGCGCTCGTAGTCGCCCTCTCTGAAAGCCTTGTATGTGGCTGTGTAGAGCGAGTCTTCCAAATGTTCGCCCATCCTTGCGTCCTCGGCATAGTGGGGATTGGAAAGTAGGGCGGTCCACTGACTTGCAGGATATTGCTGCTTGAGTTGTTGCAGATAGGTGTCGGCAACGGCTGGCTGGTGTTTGATGTTGTAGAGCAGGTAGAGATGATAGTAGGCATCGTCTAGGTGCTCGTAGTCGGGATAGTGGTCGGTGAGCCGGCGCAGCATTTCTTCGCTCAATCTCAGGTTGCCCATCTTGTCCTTGAGGATGATGCCGGCATGCAAGAGCCCGTTCTCCAAGAGCTGGTTGCTCTCTGCCATTTGCTCTGGGGTGAGGGGGATTTGCTTGAGATAGTATTCACGGCTGTCTTCACCTGATGCAGGCGCGTAGGTTGTCTCTTCTTGGGATAATGGTTGCTTCTCTGCGCTCTCTCCTTGGGATACTGATTGTTTCTCGGCTGTATCCTCCATGTCGCCTGCCACTACGCTCTTGTTGGAACGCTGCCAGTCGTCGGAGTTCTCACGTTTGCCCCAAAGCTTCTGAAATTGTTGTTTGCCTTGGGCAACGGCGAGGGATGAATAGAAATACCATGTATTCCCATTCGAAAGTTTGTCGTTCTGATTTGTAGGAAAGCGATTGGAAAAGCCGTTTGCAGGAGTTTCGCCTTGTCCGATGCTAGCGTTGTCGCTAGTTCCCTCTCCCTCGGCTTGCAATCTCCTGGCTTCCTTCTCTTTTTTCTTGTAGGCTTCTATCACATGGTCGATGACGGCGTTGCGGTCGGCTTCGCTCATCATGGCGAGTCGTTGCAGGGAGTCTTGCAGGGCAATCGTCTCGGTGTAGGGGGTGAGTTCGTCGAGTACTTTCGAGCGCATGGAGAGCTGTTGGTAGTCCTTGCGGTCTTTGTCGAGCAATCCGATGGCTTCGCCGTAGCATCGCTTGGCATCGGAGAATCGGTCTTGTTGCCAGTAGAGGTTGCCTAGATGGGTGAGCAGCACACCTTTCTCTATGCCTTTTCGCATGGATTTCTGTGCGCCTCGCTCGTAGGCGACGATGGCTTGCATGGTGTCTTTCTGAGCTAGGTGGATGTTGCCCAGTGCGTAGTATATCTGGTCGAGATATTCCTTGTTCTTGTCCGATGCCGCCATGCGTTTAAGTTTGCCCACCATTTTGTTGGCATTGCTGCGTGCCAGCACCTCGGTTTGGGAGATGCGGGCGTTGAACTCCAACTCGTAGGGAGGGTTGAGGGCTATGACGTGGCGGAATGCCTGATAAGCCTCGTTGGTATGTCCCATCGAGGCTTGTATCTGTCCCATGAGATACCACAGGCGTGCTTTCTGCTTGTGTCTCATCTCATGGGCTATCGCCTTGCGCAGGTAGCCGGTGGCTTGCACGTATTGGGCGGTGTGGATGTAGTAGAGGGCGTAGGTGTAATCCCATTCTCGCTGGGCACTCCAGTGGATGGAGTCGCGCTCAATGTTGCGTATCACGTCTTCGGCGTCATAGGTCCAACCTAGCTCTATGTAGCATTTGGCAAGCCAAGCCTGTGCCTTGTCGTAGATGGCTGGCTGTGTGGCGAAGAGGCGACTCATGTAGGAAAAGGTGGCTGCCGCTGCCTCGAAGTTGCCCTCGAAAAACTGCGACCTGCCCATCAGCATCCATGCTTTCCAGATGAAGGGGTTGTATTCTTTGCGGCTGAGCCATTCCCGGTCGCGGGCGGTCTTGCGACGGTCTTTGTTCCATATGGGTCGGCGCTTGATGCTGTGTTGGTGGATGGCTTTCTCGCTCTTCTCGATGGCACGGTCGTAGTTGCCTTTGCCCAGGTCTCGGCTCGCCTTGTTGGCTACGGTGTAGAGGGGAAGAAGCTCGGTGAAATTGTCTCTGTTGCCGTTCTCTTTCTCCAGTGAGCCTTCGATGTAGGCTTGTGCGCCATTATAATAGGTGTTGTATCGGGTGTTGAAGGCATGCCACCACCTGCTCTGCGCCGTGTTTCGTTGCGTAGAGCATCCAGCCAGTGCCATCGGCAAGATGACGATGGCGAGTACAAGTATATGGGATGCCTTGCCTTTCATTTCCTATTTTTTCTCTTCGATTTCCTTTTTATCTCTTCGATTCCCTTTTTCTTATTTTCTTATTTCAGACTCTTCGCAATCTTGGCGAAGGCAAAGAGGATGATGCTCACGAAGATGATGGTGGCTCCCGATGGCACATTGAGCAGGTAGCTGGCATAGAGCCCTACGATGCAGTCTATCCATCCTATCACGATGCTCGCACCTATCATTCGCTTATAATTATAGGTGAAGAGGTTGGCGGTCATCTGGGGAATGGTGAGCAAACTGATGGCTAGCACGATGCCCACCATCTTGAGCGTGGCGACAATGGTCATGGCGATGAGCGTCATCATCAGGTATTCTATCGCCGTGACGGGCAGATGCTGCGAACGGGCGAAGGTGCTGTCGAACGCCACATACTCGATGGGGCGCAACAGGAAGGTGAACAGCAAACCTACGAAGAGGGTGAGCCCTGCCAGAAGCCAGAGGTCAGCGCTGTCGATGGCGAGGATGCTGCCGAAGAGAAAAGAGGGTAGGTCGGGCATGAATCCTGGCGTCAGGAAACAGCAGATGATGCCTACGCTCATGCCCAGCGTCCAAAACATGGCGATGGCAGAGTCTTTGCGCACATCTTGCTTCTTCGACATCCATTGCACGCCGAAGGCACTCAGTATGGCAAAGACCATGGCTGAGAGTATTGGGTTAAGCCCCGAAAATACACCGATGCCGATGCCGCCAAAGGAGGCATGGGTTATGCCGCCGCTGATAAACACCAGGCGGCGTGTGACGATGTAGGTGCCTACGAAGCCACATAGGATGCTAGCCAAGAAGGCACCTATCAAGGCGTTTTGGAAAAACGCATATTGTAGTATATCCATTTTGTCTTATTCTTCACTCTTCGCTCTTCGTTCTTCACTCAGAAATCCTACGACCTCGTCTTTCAACTGGTTGGGCAGATTGATGCCACGCAGGATAAGGCTTCGGTTCCACCCAGCCACTTCCTCTGGTTTCATCGTGTAGAGCACTTCGGAGAACTCTTCCACTTCCTCGTCTGAGTAGTCGTCAGCCTCTCGTCCTTTGAATCGGTCGAGTTCCTCGTCGTCGTAATATTCTATCTCCTTGGTGGCTGCCTCCATCATGCATTCCTGTTCGCACTTGGTGTTCTCACCGTTGCAGGTATTGCACGATACGCCTTCCACCAGTGGCTCTTCTTCCTCTCCTTTCTTATGGGAGACGATGCCAAGAATGGCTGAGATGATGCCCAGCACAACCAAGGCTATTATCAAATATATCATAAGAAATCTTCACTTTCTTCTAGATGCAATCTTCACGCTGCGTTCTTCACGCTTCATTTATCTCGAATCCCACTTTCTTCAGGTCTTCCCAGTAGTGGGGGTACGACTTGCTCACCACTTCTGGGTTGTTGATTTCTATCTGTGGAAACTTGAAGGCAAGGGGAGCAAACGCCAATGCCATGCGATGGTCTTCGTAGGTGTCGATGGGCTCGAAGGTAGGTTCGCAGGTCTCGCCGTCCCAGATGAGCGTGTTGTCGTGCTCGTCGCGTATCACGTATCCCACCTTCTTCAGTTCGGTCTTCAATGCCTCGATGCGGTCGGTCTCCTTGATCTTGAGGCTGGCAAGTCCCGTGAACTTGAACTTTACGCCCAGGGCACAGCAAGCCACGACGATGGTTTGTGCCAAGTCGGGCGAACCAGAAAAGTCGTAATCGAAGCGAGGCAAGAGGCATCGGTGAGCCTTCAACTTGACTGGTGAGATGGAGTCGCGGTTCTCGAACTCGCTCTTTACGCCCAACAAACTGAAGATGTATTTTACCACCGAGTCGCCTTGTTTAGAACAGTCGGTGAGTCCTTCCAGGGTGATGGCAGAGTCGGGATTGCTGTTGAGTGCCATCATCTCATACCAGTAGGAGGCGGCGCTCCAGTCGTTTTCGATGGTGTAATCTACGTCGCTCTGATAGGGTGCTGGTTTCACGGTGATGGTGTCTACGTCGGTCCATTCCGCCTTTGCGCCAAAGTTGTTCATCGTCCAAAGGGTGAGGTCGATGTAAGGGCGTGAGGTAATCTCGCCTGTGAGTTTCAGTTCGAGTCCTTTTTTCAGGATAGGACCTATCATGAGCAATGCCGAGATATACTGCGAGCTTACATTGCCCACCACTTCCAGATGCCCGCCTTCCAGAGCCTTGCCTTTGATGTGGAGTGGAGGATAGCCTTCCTTCTTCACATATTGGATGTCGGCGCCCAGATAGCGTAGTGCGTCTACGAGGATGGAGATGGGGCGGTTTTGCATGCGCTCGGTGCCTGTGATGATGTGCTCTCCCTCTGTGGAGGATAGGTAGGCGGTCATGAATCGCATGGCTGTTCCCGCTGCCTTGATGTTGATTTCATAGGGCATGTCTTTGAGGGCGGCGATGATTACCTTGGTGTCGTCGCAGTCGCTCAGGTTGTTGGGATGCTTGCAAGAGTGTGCCATGGCGTTGATGACCAGTGCACGGTTGCTGATGCTCTTGGATGCAGGCAGGTTGATGCTTGCGTTGAGTTGGCTCGGGGCCTTGATTGTATATTTCATTTCGTTTGTTTTGTCTGGATTATCTATTTCTTTCGGACGACCGTGATGTTTCGGATGTCCTTTATTTTGATGGCGTGCTCCTTGGCGTACACGATAGGCAGGTCGGGCTCCTCGTCGGTAGCTGGTGCCCATGTCCTCGTCTCGGGTCGTTTCTTCTTCGGACCTGGCATCAGGGGCGAATAGTAGAGCACTTGCCTCATGCGGTAAGCCTGTTCTGGTGAGAATCGCATGCTGTAACAGATGCTGTAGTCCATCAGGTTGTCGGCCTCCCATTCCTTGCCGCTGCTGTTGGTGCGCTTGCAGAGGGCCTTGACGGTGAAGGTAGTGTCCTTCTTGATGGCTTTCGCCTTCTCGATATATTCGTTGAGCCATGTGCCATATTTGATACGATTATAGCTGGGCGTATCGGTGCAATAGTCGGTGTCGTCTTCGTTGTCGGCGGGTTCACTTTGCCCGTCCTTCTTGGTTGTCTCGGCAAAGGCATGATAGAGCCCCAGGTAGTGCCCCAGCTCATGTGCCAAGGTGGCGTTTGGGTCGGCGGTGTTGTACTCGTAGTTAGTCACCGTGTCTTTCCTGATGGTATATCTAGTGCCTTCGTATTTCTTGTTTACGTAGAGGGCATTGAGCGATACGCAGTAAGGAAACTTCGATGGCTTGTTGAGGGGATAGTTCTTGCCGTTGCTCAGCCCGTCTATCTGTGGATAGCCTCCCACTTCGTAAGGCAGGTGGCTGATGCCTAGCGTTGTGCTGTTCTCATCTGTCTTCTTGAAAGCGTATACCATCACGTTGATGTAGTCGTTCTGGTTCCAGGTGTACTTGGCGTAGTTCTTGTCCTTCATAAACTTCTCGCAGTCGAACTCCTTCTCTGTTGTCTTGATATACTCCACGCCGGGGATGGCGATGCGTTTGCCATTCTCGTCTTTTTCTGCCAACTCAAACTGTACGTGTAGGTTTTCGCTCGCCACGGTGTCGAGTTGTTGGTTGTACACATTGCCGGCGTACAACTCGTTCACATGGTCTATCAGCTCCCTGAAGCGGATAGCTGGGATGTATTGCAAGGTATCTTTGCTGTCGTTGTAGAATACATGGAAGATGACGGGCAGATGGTACACATAGTCGTCGCCAGTGATGATGTCACTGTCGCGGTCTTGCCCATTCTCTGTTACGTAAGGGTCGTCGATGCTTCCCTCTGAGTCTTTGCAACCGGTAAATACCAGGGCGCAGACGGCGAGGGCGAGGTATAAGAATTGTCTCATGCGCGTACATTATATATTATTCAAGTGCAAAAATACAAAATAAATGGTAGATATGCTAGCAAAAGAGCGAAAAAGTTTGTGAAAATCATCAGAAATAATGATTCTTGGGATCTTGATGTACATCAAGTGGCTTACAATATGTAAACTTGCGGACCTAAAAATAGTATGTTATATAACAGATGCGTAGAAAAACCGCAAGAAATATCTATCTGAAGTTACAAACTGACATTTTGTGTGCGCTTTCAATTTGAAAATAATATTTCACAAAAAAATATGATAAAATAGCGTTAAGGATTGCACGCTTTCTCGAAAAACATATTATCTTTGCATCAGAAAAAAGAAATAAACAACAAATAACAACACCTAAAAAATAAAGATATGAAACGAGTTATATTATTCTCATTGATGGCTTTAATGACCGTAGCTACTTTCGGTCGCAAGCACGTAGAGAACGCAACAGTAGTAGCTGACACTATTTTCTATGCAGAAAATATGAGCAATGTGGCTAGTGCTGATCAGGCTAGTTATTATAGACTACTGATGACTACCGGCGCTGGCATCAATAAGAAGGACGTTTTCCAGGACTTCTATATGAACGGTAAGCTGAGAGCCGAAGGTGGCTATAGCTTCATCGACCTAGGTAACGATCGCAACACCATCTTTGATGGCGAGGTTACCACATATTACAAGAATGGAAAGGAAAAATGGCATGGAAAGTATGTCAATGGCAAACGTGAGGGCTATTTCACACTCCAGCTTCGTGAAGGTGGTGTGGCAGTAGTACAGTTCAAGAACGGTAAGTCTGTCCATGATTACTTCACCGTAACCTATAAGGACGGGACTATCGAGAAGAAGAATCTCTCTGAGATTAAGAGTCTCATGTAAACAAAAAGTGGTTACATTTCAATAAAGTGGTTCCACTCTCTTCATTAAGCATTCGATAAAATCTCTCTTATATAAATTAAAATTTTATGTTGATATGACCAATATGGGGATGGCTTCCGGGAGGAAGGAACATCCCCTTTTTTGTGTGAAGAATTTATAAATCCAAGTCCAATTCCACGGGGCAGTGGTCGCTGCCCATGATTTCTGTGTGAATCTTGGCCTCTGCTATCTTTTTCTTGATGCTATCCGATACCAGGAAGTAGTCGATGCGCCAACCTGCGTTTTTCTCGCGGGCACGGAAACGGTACGACCACCATGAGTAGGTCACCTCTTCTGGGTGGAGATAACGGAAACTGTCGGTGAATCCATCATTCAGCAAGAGCGTCATCTTCTCTCGCTCCTCGTCGGTGAATCCGGCGTTGCGACGGTTTGTCTTCGGGTTCTTGATGTCTATCTCCTCGTGTGCCACGTTTAGGTCGCCGCATATCACGACGGGTTTCTTGGCATCGAGTGTCTTCAAGAATTTGTGGAAATCATCCTCCCATGTCATGCGATAGTCAAGGCGCTTCAACTCTGTCTGCGAGTTGGGGGTGTAGCAGGTTACGAGATAGAAATTCTCATATTCCAGAGTGATGACACGTCCCTCGTGGTCATGCTCTTCCACGCCCATGCCATAGCTTACGCTCAGGGGATGGTGCTTGGTGTAGATGGCAGTACCCGAATAGCCTTTCTTCTCGGCATAGTTCCAGTAGCTTTCATAACTATCAAACTGAAGATCGAGCTGACCTTCCTGCATCTTCGTCTCTTGCAAGCAGAAGAAATCGGCATCGAGACTCTTGAATGAAGCCTCGAAGTCCTTGCCCACGCAAGCGCGCAAGCCATTCACGTTCCACGATATAAACTTTAGCATATTATATTCTTTTAGATTCGCCTCTTAAAAGACTCATGAATTCTTGTCGGGTGTTCAGCGACTTGAATACACCGCTGTAGTCGCTTGTGGTGGTGATGGAGCCTTGTTTCTCCACGCCACGCATCTGCATGCACATGTGCTTGGCCTCGATTACCACCATCACGCCCTGCGGTTTCAGGGTTTCCTGGATGCAGTCCTTGATTTGCTGGGTGAGTCGCTCCTGCACCTGCAGGCGATGGCTGTAGATATCTACCACACGGGCTATCTTGCTCAATCCGGTAATCTTGCCGTTCGGGATGTAAGCCACGTGCACCTTGCCGTAGAAAGGCAGCATGTGGTGCTCGCACATCGAGAAGAAGTCAATGTCCTTCACGATGACCATTTGGTCGTATTTCTCGTCGAAGAGGGCATCTGTCAACACCTTGTGAGGGTCTTGCGTATAGCCACGGGTCAATATCTGCATCGCTTTGGCTACACGCATCGGGGTCTTCTGCAATCCCTCGCGCTCAGGGTCTTCGCCCAAGAGCTTCAGTACTTCCTTATAGTGAGCTGCGAGTTCGTCCAATCCCTCGCGAAATTCTGTTTCTGGATTCATATATTGTTGTGTTAATATTGTACGGTGATTTGTCCCTTCACCAGGCAAGCCTGCCTATATCCCATGGCCTTCACCTTGGAGAGGAACTTCTGTGCTTCGCCAAGGCTGCGGAAGTTGCCCATGCGGCAAATCCATCTTGGTGAGTAGAAATGTACGTATACAGGCTGTTCCGGGAAACTCATCTTCAGGGCGTTGCCCGTTTGCTCCGCTTTCAGGCGGTCGTTGCGAGAGTTGCCTCCTGCGAATACCTGTACTCTATATCCTGTAACCTTGTAGCTCTTGCGCATCATTTTCTTGCGCATGTCTACGATAGGCATCTCGGTTTCTTCCTTGTTTTCTGCCTTTTGGGCGTTCTTGTTGCCTTCTGGTTTCTGGGCTGTTTTGTTGCCCTCGGCTGCATTGTGCTGCTCGTTTTTCTTCAGCGAGTCGGGTGCCAGTGCCTTGTGCTGCGGTTCTGTAGCCTTGTGTTGAGGCTCCGTCGTCTTGTGTGGGGTCTCGTTGTTTTTGAGTGGTTGCTGTGTTTTAGTCTTTACATCTTGCGGCTTGACGATATTGCTACCGTTCACCAATTCGTCGATAGCCTTACTTTGGTTCACGGTTACTTTTCCCAGTCCAGGTGTGTTCTGCTGGATATGCTCCAGATAGGTTTGCGCTTGGCATACCATTGTTGAGCAGAGGGTGAAAAACATGGTGATGACGAATTGCTTCATGACTATTTCTCTTTTAAAAAAGTTGTTTTGATAGTGAAAGTAAAGGGATACCCCTGAAGGTATCAAAGGGTATCCCTTATCTTATTCTTAATGCAGGAGATTACTTCTTCCAAGCGTCGATGATACCCTTGAAGTCAGCAGCCTTCAAAGAAGCGCCACCGATCAAGCCACCGTCGATGTCTGGCTTAGAGAAGAGCTCAGGAGCATTGCTAGCCTTGCAGCTACCACCGTAGAGGATAGTTGTGTCCTCAGCAGCCTCCTTGCCATACTTCTCAGCTACGATAGAGCGGATGTATGCCAACATTTCCTCAGCCTGGTCTGCTGTAGCGGTCTTACCTGTACCGATGGCCCAGATTGGCTCGTAAGCGAGGATGATGTTCTTCCAAGCGTCAGCGCTCAAGTGGAATACAGAACCGTCGAGCTCTGCCTTAACTACCTCGTTCTGCTTCTCAGCCTCACGCTCCTCAAGAGTCTCGCCGCAGCAGAAGATAACCTTCAAACCGTTAGCCAAAGCCAACTCTACCTTCTCCTTCAAGATCTCTGCAGTCTCGCCATAGTACTGACGACGCTCTGAGTGACCGAGGATCACGTACTGAGCACCTGTGCTCTTAACCATCTCTGCTGAAACCTCACCAGTGAAAGCACCCTTAGCCTTGTCTGCGCAGTTCTCAGCACCGAGACCTACTACAGAAGAATCCAATACCTGTGCTACAGAAGCCAAGTGGATGAAAGGAGTGCAGATGATAACGCCACAGTTTGGCTTGTCAGCTACCAAAGCCTCGTTGATTTCCTTAGCGAGAGCTACACCGTCCTGCAGGTTCATGTTCATTTTCCAGTTGCCTGCTACAATTTTCTTTCTCATTTTTCTTTTCTTTTTAAAAGTTGATAATATTTTATTCGATTTCTCTTTCTTCTTAATCCAAGCCGTCCAGGCGATGAGTCGGTCGGCTAGGGTGAGCAGCACCAGTGGCAAGGCAAACCATAGCACGATGGTGGCTATTTTGCCTGCCGCGCTGTCTTTCGGCATCTTGCCCAGCTCCGATTGTTCCAGAGGTTTGCTCAGTTGTTCCTCGCTAGGCAGGTCGTTGTGACTCCATTTGCGTATCACGGTGCCATGCTTCAGCAATACCAGTCCTGGGTTGCTGCGTATCACGGTCTTCAGCGTAGTCTCGTCGGTGGTGTAGAATGGATATTCTGCCCCCGTGATGTCTTGCCAGTGCTTGATGGCAGGGTTGCTGCTCGCCGTGAGGCAGATGAAGCGGTAATGGTGCTCGTTGGCATACTCGTATATCTGGTCGATGTTGCCGAAGTTGCTGTCGTCGGCAAACTCCAGGTGTGGCGAGACGAGCAGGAATGTATAGCCTGGGTCTTGCAGCACCTGTTGTGTCAGGTCTTCGCCAGTCTTCGAGTCTTCGATGCTGAAGTCGTGTATTGGTGGCACATAGCCTTCCTCGGTCTGCACGGTCTTGCTGTCGATAAACTTCCAGGTGGAGTCGGGGTAGTTGTCGAGCGTGAACTCTTTCTTCACCCCGTTCTTCTCCAGTATGAAGGTGGTGTCAAACTTGGGTTGCTTGGCTCCCTTCGGTATCTCCATTCCCTTGTTGATGTTGGCTCCCACGTGATAAGGGCGGAAATCAAACTGCGGTAGATACCACAGGCTCCACAGACTCATGATGATGGAGTAGAGGAATGTATAGTTGATGACAATCCATTGTGTCGACTTCGAGATGAGTCTCGGCATCAAGAGCGGCTTTCTCCACAGCAGGATGGCGATGGCGAGCAGCACGATGTTCTTGGCGAAGGTGGCTCCGTTGCTCAGCACGATGGCATCGCCGAAGCAACCACAGTCTTTCACCGGATTGGCGATGACGATCCATAGGGTGATGAGGGTCATCACGCTCATCACTGCCAGGGCTATCTTGCTCACCAGTCTTCGACGGATGGCGAAGAGCAGGAAGATACCGATGGCAAACTCGCAGGTGGAGAGCAATACCGACATGCCCAGCGTAGCCCATGATGGAAACATCCAGTCGATGTGCAGTGCCTCCAGATAGTCGGTTATCTTATATTGCGTGCCCAGTGGGTCCATGCCCTTCACAAATCCTGAGAAGATGAAGGTCAATGCCATGAGCAGCCTGCCCACGTTCACCGTTACCTTTGTAATGATATTACTCGTCTTCACTTTCCTTCAGCTTGATTGCTCCAAACACGGCATAGTTGATGATGTCCATGTAGTTGGCGTCGATGCCCTCTGATACGAGAGTGGCACCGTCGATGTCTTCTATTTCTTTTATTCGCTGTATCTTGGTGAGTATGAAGTCGGTATAGCTGCTCACCCTCATCGAGCGCCAAGCCTCGTCATAGTCGTGGTTCTTCCTCAGCATCAGCTCCAGGGCGTCCTTGGCGTGGAGGTCGTAGAGCTTCATGGCCTCTTCGGGTGTCATGTCCACCTCGTCCACAAAGCCTTTCTCCAGCTGGATGAGCCCCACGATACCATAATTAATAAGGGCGATGAACTCAGGGCGGATGCCTTCGCCTACCAGGGATTCCTTCTTGATTTCAAGCGAACGGATGCGTTTCGCCTTGATATACAGTTGGTCTGTCAGCGATGAAGGGCGCAAGATTCTCCAAGAGGCTCCATAATCATGTAGCTTCTTCTCAAACAATGCCCTGCATTCGGCCATGACAGCCTTAAACTGCTGTTCTGTTTTTACTAAATCTGCCATAATATTTTCGAAAATCGCTGCAAATTTACGCATTTCTTGTGAAATAGCCAAATATTATATTCCTAAATTTGTTTTCTTTCATTTTTAACATATCTTTTTAGCCAAATTAAAATATTTTCATTACCTTTGCAACAGATTCTATCATTCTCGCCTAGGGAAATAGGAGTCTTTAGGAGTTTATATGGATCACCTGCAAAAGCGTG
>DJSH01000006.1:16189-85337 GCA_002440225.1 Candidatus Segatella violae | reverse complement strand
TTTATTCTGCGGATTTTAGGATATAAGATACTTCCAACTCTGAATTAGGATCTACATCAAACGAGAAGTTACCATCTAAATCAGACACGCATCCATTGGAATGTCCTTTTTCCTTGATTGTAGCACCAATGATAGGCTCTCCGTTTGAATCGAAGACGCATCCTGACACATGGCGTTTCTGTCCCAGAACAGGAGATGCTGTTCTAGTTGTTCCTTGGGAAGTATTTTTCTTCTGCGACAGGATAATGTTCTTGCCTTTTATCTCATAGTTCACGTTTTGCCCTGCAATGATTTGTTCCACTGCATATGCTAGATTGGTAGCTTTCACACTCACCTTCTTTGCAAGATTGAGATCAGAAGACACATAAACAAAAGAGTATCCACTCTGCTGCTTGAGTATAGTCATAGCCTTCCTTACTGACACGTTTTGGATGTTAACATTGACGGACTGTGCAAACATCGTCAGATTGGTAGAAAAGGCTAACGACAAAAGGATAGCTTTCTTTAAGTTCATAATAAATAATAATTAATGTTATTAAACTTTTTGTTAGTTGTCTGTCTGAGGATAATGCTGTAACTTTGCACCATCCTCTTTTAGTAACGTTTTGCGGCGTTTACAGAATAAGGATATTGTGAGCAGGAAGATGTAGGCTATCTTTCTGCTTTTTTTATCTTTATTCGATTCTAACTATCACGCATTAGGGTTGGCTCTAATTTTTATCATATTCATAAGACTTTGTTTGTTAATTATAATATATTGTTGGTTTCTAATAAATAGTAACCATTCTTCCTTGTAAGCGATAATGCAATTTGCCCGTCGCAGCTAAAGCATCCAATACTTCTCGAAGACTTTGTTCCTGCCTTACGAAATCACCATTGAAACGATACTTACCAATAGATTGGCTAGCAATCTGCACCTTCACATTGTAACTGCGCTCTATGCGTTTGGCTATCTCATCCAAAGTGGCATCATTGAAGATAATAAGTCCATTAGCCCATTGACTAATCGTATTCACATCGCAAGTCTCGGTCGTCATTTTACCTGTTTTCTTGTTCAATACTATCTTTTGACCAGGAACCATCATCTGCGACTTGTTTACTTGCAATAAGTTGTCTAGTTTTACACACCCCTGCTCTAGCATTACTTCAGCCTCATCATCATTTGGATAATCTCGGAAGTTGAACTTAGTACCAAGTACATTGACTCTCATTACTTGAGAATTGACACTAAAAGGAAGTGTCTCATTATGCTTCACTTCGAAATAACCTTCACCTTTGATAGTCACCTTTCTGTCACCAAGCCCATACCCCTGAGAATAAGAAAGTTGCGAGCCTGAATTAAGCCAGATCACAGTACCATCAGGCAATAAAGCCTTGGTACGGGAGCCATTAGGTGCCTCAACCACGATATCGGCAAATGAATCTTTCACATGATTCGCTCCCTGTTGGTAAGCAAAGAAAGTCATTGCAATCACGATACCCAATATTGCAGCATAACTCAACCACTTTCTCCAAAGATATTGATGATCGTTTTGTTGAGTACACTCCGCTTCAGCCACATTTTGCAAAAACATTTGGAAAGCTTCATCTTTATTATATTTCTCCAGATGAGCAGAATCAACAGCCGAAAACCAAATTTCCTGCTTTTCTTGGAAATATTTCTCGTTTTCAGGAGAACTACTTATCCACGCTCGCAATTCTGCGAGTGACCTTTCATCCATCTCTCCGCAAAGCAGCTGGATTATCAAATCATCTATATGGTCATTTGCTTGTTTCATTTTATACATTTATATAAGTGAGACAAAAAAAAGAAAACCTAGGGTAGTCAATTATTTATAAAAATGAAGAAAATTGCCAATAAATATTTATGTAGGTCGGTTTGCAACAAAGCCAAAGCATTCTTCATATGGAATTTTACAGTATTGACCGAGATGCCCAACACTTCAGCTATCTCTTGGTTTTTCTTACCTTCAAATCGACTTAAACGAAATACTTGCTGGCATTTTTCAGGCAGTCGGTCAATGGCATCCATTATTTCATTTTCCAATTCATCGGTCAATAGCCGTCCTAGAGGATAGTCGTCACTTTGGATATATCTCATAATCGGCAAATCGGTCACACTACCTTTTTCCAACACCAATTCACGTTGCTGAACCTGTGCATGAAGATAATTAAGACAACGGTTACGCACACTCTGCGCCAAGTAGCTTCGGATGGATGTGGAAATCGTAAGCGTTGTACGTATTTCCCATAAATGAAAAATGGTATCACTAACGATAGTCTCTGCCAAAAAAGTATCATGAACATACTGTTCGGCAATATGACAGAGTACTGGATAATGATAATCATACAGAAATTTGTATGCTTTCTCCCGGCCTTCCTTTAATTGTCTAACGATTATTTCTTCTGTCCTATCCATAAACTTAGAGCATTAAGCAATTTAAAAAGCTTAGTACATATATTATATATTATTTAATTTTGATTTCTATATATGCTTGTCTTTCCCCAACCACTTGTTGATGCGGCGGCGTATCGCCGTGGTGATGATACCGAAGTTTCCATATCTCAGATTGAGAGCCAACTCTTCGAGCGAGCGCCCCACCTTGATCATCGGGTGCCCCCAGGCATGATTCTTATAGACTCGCTCCTTATAATCCACATTCTCTATCACATAGCGAGGATGGCGGAGCGGGAACTCCAAGTCGTGGCGAGCCATGGTAAAGATGCGGCGATAGCCACGCGGCGTGGTCTTCATACTGCCAGAGAAATGAGTGGAGTCGTCGGAAAGACCTAGGTTGTTGACCTGATTACGAGCAGGCATAATGGCCAATCCGGAATTGAGCAACATGGAAGCCCAGAAGATACTCTCGTAATATTCCTTGCCACTCTGCTGATGCTCCCAGCACATGCGTTCGAAATCGTGACGATAATTGCGCTGACGCAACAGGGAACGCAGGGTGTGCATGGCAGCCTCATCCTGCAAGAAGGCATAATCGCCCTCCCACTTGTCTATCACCCTTCGCCACGAAGCCCATCCCCAGATAGAGAAGACGGAAGTGAAGAAATAACTGTCATCGCAATCGGCAGAGATCTCATCCTCGTTGAAACCAGCCACCATCCAGATGCGGTCGTCATGTTCGTAACGATCGAGCATCTCCTTACAGAAAGGGAAGAACGACTGCGAAGGCACGTCATCGTCCTCCAAGACGATGCACTTGTCCACAATGGAGAATGCCCATTTCTGTGAAAGATACTCGGAAGGGTCGCACCCCTGGTTTTTCTCTTGATAAGCACGATGCACCTCGCACTCCCAGTCGATGTTCTCATCCGAGGCTATCTGGCGGCAAGCCTCGATGCCTGGCATGTCACGCTCTCCACGAGGACCATCTTGATAGAGGAACAACTTGGAAGGGCGAGCCTTCCTCACCTCGTCGAACACTTGTTGGAAATGGTCGGGCCTATTGAAGAACAACATCAATACGGCGACATCTATCTTGGCTGGATGTTTCATCATTTATTTCTTGTTTAAAAGATAACGATAGTTGTATACTTGCATGAAAGGATGCAACAGGGCACGAACCAATGCCACGGGGTCTTTCTCGTAAGTATAGAAAAGTACATGGCGATACTTGACATACCAACGCTCCAAGCCCAGAAACGCCCTCAGTCCTGTATGGCTCTCACACTTCATCAGCTTGACGGCGTCCCGATAGATAGGTGCATCCGACTGGATACTCTCGATGAATCCACCCCTCACCGCGAAATGCTTGGCCATCAAAGGTTTCACCTGGCGATAATGCTTGATGCCCCACCATACGATATAGGCACCATTGCCCATGCTACGCAGACGCTTGGTGTCGACATCCTTGTATGAGGCGGCATCCACATGGCGACGCTGCATCGTTATCACCCGGTCGAGCAAGATGATACTATCCAGCGCAGCCGCCGTCTGGCCCAGTATCACATCATACCAAGTATGGGTATAGATGGGGCGTGTTTCCAAGTGGGAAGGGAGATGCTGCAAGAGCTCTTTGCGGAAGAGCGTGCAATGTCCCGGCATCGAGGCATACATCATGCGCACGATGTTGCAGTTGGGCTTGCGCTGGTCGTAATGCACATGCACACGCTTGTCGCCCTCGTCATAGAAAGGCACCGAGCGTCCCACACACATCATCTTCTTGTCGATGGCAGCCAACATCACCTCAATCTTGTCGTGTTTCCAGATGTCGTCCTGGTCGCTGATGGCAACAAACTCGCCCCTGACCTTCTCGATGGCACTGAAGAAATTGTTATTGATGCCCTTGCCCCGTTCATTCTGCGTAATGCGAATGATGGGGTATCGCTGGGCATACTCCGCCACAATATCCATCGTATCATCGGTGGAACCATCATCCTGGATGATGATTTCACAAGGTTGATAAGTTTGCGCCACAATGGAGTCGAGCTGTTCACGGATATACTTCCCGCCATTGTAAGTGCACATCACGACCGAAACGGTCTTATTCTCTTGAGTCATGATTTTATATTTCTATTTTTTTGGCACAAAGATAGCAAAAGATTTCCTAAATCCAAAGCAAATTGTGCATTTTCCATCGTTCACCCTTCAGATATACAGAATATTTTATTAATTTTGCACCCAAATAAAGCAATATAATGAAGAATATATTTAAAATCAAGAAAGAAGAAAGGGTGATGGCGGTCGTCTACATGCTGATATTCTCGGTATTGAACGCCCTGCTGATTCACTCCTATCCTGCCAGTTTCTTCAAGGCAGGCAAACTCGGATTCTGGAGCATCTTCTACAAGCATTTCACGGTTTCGGGATTCGACGCCTACTCCTACATATTCTTGTCTAACGAGAAGATATACTATGAGTTGTCGCGCCATCCCCTCTTCAGCGTGCTCCTCTACCCTGGGGCTTGGCTCAACCAATGGCTGATGAACATGACGAGTCGCAACTGCGCCACCTATATCATGGCGGTGATGCTCGTGGTATGCGCCACTTTCTCTGCCATCTTCTTCTTCCGCATCTGTAGGGAGCTGATACACTTAGGCAAGTTGGACGCCCACATCCTGACGGCATTTTTCTTCTCCTTCGCCTCCATCATGCTCACCACTTTGGTGCCTGATCATTTCTGCTTCTCCATGCTCTGTCTGCTGGTGAGCATCTATATCGTGGGCATCAACATGAGCAAGGGAATCCAACTGAAAGCATGGCAAGCCAGCGTGCTATTCCTCTGCACAGCAGGCATTTCGCTGAGCAACGGCGTAAAGACGGGCATCATGTCGCTCTTCAACAATGGCAAGAAGGTATTCACGCCCAAGTTCTTCGGCATCGCCTTCATCCTGCCACTCTTCGTGATGGGTGGCTACTTCTATTATCAAAACGAGTGTATTGTCAAGCCACAGGAAGAGAAGGGCAAGCAGATAGAAAAGAAACTGATGCCCAAGCGCCCAGACATCGCCAAGGCTAACGCCATCCACGATGCTTGGATGAAAGCGGGAAAAGGGAAGGCCATCTCGGAAAAGCCTTTCCTGAAATGGACCGACGTACAGACCCCACGCATGGAGTCGATAGTGGAAAACCTCTTTGGCGAGGGCATCCAACTGCATCAACAGTACCTGCTGAAAGACCACAGCGTGTCTCGCCCTACATTCGTGAAATATAGTTGGCCACTCAGTTATATCATGGAGGCTATCGTATTGCTGCTGTTTGCACTCGGCATCTACTATAGTCGCCATTCCAGATGGATGTGGATGTGCTTTAGTTGTGTAGCATTCGACATGTTCCTGCACCTTGTGCTTGGGTTCGGACTCAACGAGGTATACATCATGGGAGCTCACTGGATGTTCATCATTCCTTTCGCCATTGGCTTCGCCCTAGTGGGTGCCAAGCCAAAAGTGGCATTAGCCACCCGATGGATAACCTTTGCACTGACCCTCTATTTCTGGTTCTACAATGGACATCTCATCGCCATCCACTTCTTAGAAAACGACTTATTAAATGTTTAACATGGACTTCAACAGCAATATCAAGGCTTATTCTCAGACCAATTTGAGAGCCTGCCAACTCAAGCAGTTGGCCATTTTGGAAGAAATAGACAAGATTTGTAAGCGCCACCAGATAGAATATTGGTTGGATGGCGGCAGCTTGCTGGGGGCAGTGCGTCATGGAGGATTCATCCCTTGGGACGACGACATCGACATCGGCATGACCTTGGAAGACGAAAAACGTTTCGAGGCAATCGCTCCAAAGGAGCTCCCAGAATGGCTATTCCTGCAAACCCCCAAGACCGACCCAGGTTCCAAGGAGCCCATCACCAAGATACGTGACGTAAATTCACTCTATATCGAGAACGGAGATGATTTTGGCCATTCATACGTCAAGGGAATCTTCGTGGATATTTTTCCGTTCGTAGATTACCCCGACATTTCTCGCAAATGGATAAAAACGCTCACCAAAGGCATCTCGAAGAGTTACTCAATCTTGCATCATAAGCACGACTACTCGCTACGCTCGTTTGCTGAGTTTTTCTATTTCAGTGCCAAGTATTATGCTTTCAGAGGATTGTGGAAACTGGTGAATCTCATGGGCAAGAAGACTCGCTGTTCGGACGTGCCTATTCTGAACGGGCGTGGCATCTCCTTCGACAAGAAAGCCCTCAAGCCATTGGGTACCATCAAGTTTGAGGGCAAGGAGTTTCCTGCGCCATGCAACCCTGACTCCTATCTTACCGATCTCTACGGCGACTATATGCAGATACCACCTGTCGAGAAGCGAGAGTTCCACTCTATTTTCATCCTGCCAGAGCTAAATAAAGAATAAGTTTCTTATTGCAAGCTTTGAATGGTATGCGACAAGCCCTCTTTCAGCAAGGTCAAAGGTTTCCACCCTAGCTGCTCCAGCTTTTGGGTGGCAAACACAGCCTTGGTGATAGGTGTGGTATTGCCATGGTTTGCATCTTGTGGAATATCAAACACCACCTGCTTTCCTGCCAATTGAGCTACGTTCTCCGCCAAAGTACGGATGCTAACGTTAGACTCTTCATTGGCAATGTTGTAGGCTTCGCCATTCTCTCCTTTTAACAAGATAAAGAGCAACGCCACCGCACAATCCGCCACATACGTCCAGGAACGAAAGGCCTCGCCCTTGCTCTTCAGAACGATATCTTCGCCACGAAGCACGTTGCGAATGAACTGAGCATACACTCGATTGTCGCTCTCCGTGAAATAAGGTCCATAGACATGAGACGGACGAGCTATCGACACATCCACCCCATATTGATGGGCATAACATACACACAAAGTCTCGGCAGCTCGCTTGGCTGAAGGATAGCAAGCTCTCACTGTGGTGGGATTGACATAGCCACTATAGTCCTCGGTGAAGACTCTGCCATCGCCCTCGCCATACACTTCGCCCGAAGAAACATACACCATCTTCCTGAGTCCATGTTGTAAACCAAAGCGCAACAAATTATCTACGCCGAAAATGTTTGATTTCATCACGCCCACTGGGTCTTGCTGGTAAAGCTGTGGGCAAGCTCCACCTGCCGCATCCACGATATAATCGAAGCGAATATCCGTAGCCAGAGGATTGGTTACATCGAAGCAGATGAAATGATAATGCTCATCACCCTGGTAATGGGCGAAACGCTTGTTGGCTCTCGCCTCATTCCGCCCAGCAGCATATACGTGATAATCACCACCATCATGCTGCATCAACAAATCGACCAAGGCACCACCTATCAATCCCGTGGCACCCAATACCAGGATATTGCTACCCGAAAGTTGTTGCCAAGGTAACTGGAATGTAGCCAAAGCCTGGCGCACATCACTTATATAAGAACCTTCCATTTCCATACATTCTTGTTTGATTACTTCAACCACTCATCCTTAGTGGTATGCTTCAAAGCCTTGAAGAGCTCCACATCCTCCGTTTGGGTGAGTTTCAAGCCATTCTTCTCCGATCCCATCACCAGATGCTGGTCTTCAACGCCTAGCTCCGCCATCAATGTACAAGAAGCCACCGTTCCGTCAATGCCCTTGGCATCAGCTTTCTCATGCGCCTTGAGTAATGTACCTAACGGATAAGTATGAGGAGTTTGCGTGCGCACCAGTCGCTCGCGCGGAATATCGATGTTCTTCACGCAATCGTCCACCTTCTGCATGATAGCTTCCTTGCATATCATGCCCGTGATGGCATAGCCATACTTCTTGCACTTCTCGATATTCTCGGTGATAATACGCTCAGACACCAAGGGGCGCACCCCGTCATGCACCAGGATGATGTCGTCGTCATCGCAGCCGGCATCGCGCAATCCCCACAAACCATTGCGAATGGAATGCTGGTTGCTGTCGCCTCCCTCAAATATCCACTTCAACTTGGTGATGTTAAACTGGTTGGCGTATGCCTGCAGCACGACATCCCATCCCTTGAGGCAAACCACACAGATATTGTCTATCAAGGGATGATTTTGGAATGCCTGCATCGTATAAATGATGACGGGCACATTGTCGATGGTCATAAACTGCTTGGGAATGTCTTGTCCCATGCGGTTGCCTACACCTCCGGCTGTCAATAAAGCTATGTTCATAATGGTTGATATTTATGATTTTCTATTATATTGCAAGTTATTGTATGAGAAGATGAGCGGATAGCAGAATGTACGTATCTTTCCCATAATACCCTTTTGATCTTTACTATAATATATCTTGTCGCCATGTTTCAAGCACAGGCGGCACAGACAGAAGAGAGCCATCAAGTTGCGATGCAACATGAGCCCAGCCATCTGATGAGCCAAGGCAAATCGCTTCTCCCGTGTGTTCCTATATATATAGGTATATAGCATTTTCCAGTTAGGTTGCTCTTGCAAGTGGCGATAGTTGCGGATACCATAGAGATAAGGCTGGTAGGTAGGACGGGCATTGGGCTCCAATCCTGCCTCCCTCATCTCCTCATGGCAAGCTGAGGTCAAGGTGGTGCGATGCCAGTTGAGCGGTTCGTCTACCATCACGATACCTCCATGCAACTGGGCACAGATGGCAAGGCTCCAATCGTAAATGATATTGGGCAACCAATACTCCTCGGTCTGGATAAACTCTCTGCGAAGCAACATGGTATGACCGGCGAAGCCACAGAACAGCAATGCCTCCAATGAGTATTGAGGATTCACCAAATGGGTGTTTTCCATATCAGCGCCGCGCAGATGGGTGGAAAAACAGAGGTCATGATCGCCAATGGCTTCCACTTGCTTCTCTATTTTCTCAGGAAACCACACATCGTCTTGGTCGCAAAACGCCACAAAATCTCCGGTAGCTTTCATCGCCATCGACTTAAAGTTTTGGTTGAACCCAAGGTTGTGCTCATTCACCGAGAAATGAATGATGGGACAACGCTGGGCATAATCCTCACAGATAGAAACGGTATCGTCTGTGGAACCATCATCCTGAATGATGATTTCTTTCAGAGGATAGGTCTGCGCCAGGAGCGAGTCTATCTGCTCCCTGATAAATGTTGCTCCATTATAGGTAGCCAAAATGATGGAAACGGTCTTGTCTGTATTCATTATTTTCCAAATTTATGCTTAACAAATGCCATGCACTCCTTTAATATCGTTGCCCCGGCAACTCTCATCACCAGGTAATAGAGCACCACCGCCATGGCTATGCGGCAGAGCAACAACACGACCACCTGATGGATACTCATGGTGGCGATATAGGTGACAGCCATCACGCCAAAAGCCGCCAAGGCGAAAGGCAAGATGTCTTTCAAGAACATCAAGAGTCGATAGCCGATGAGTCGATGGGTGAAGAACTGCCACACGAACAGCCATATCCAGTTGAGCACCACACACACGATGACCATCGTGCGAATGCCCCAATGCCAGATAAGAATCATGGTGACTATCTGCACCACGCCCAGTGAGAAGGTTACCCAGAAGAAGGTACCCGACTTGCCCTTGCTCACAATAAGACTCGACATCAAAGAGCACATCGGAATGATAGCACCGCTGATAGACAATATCTGAAGCAACTCAGCACTAGCCAACCACTTAGCAGTAATCGTTATCACGATAAATTCCTTGGCCACCATTCCAAAGCCCAACATCAACGGAAAAGAGATGAATGCCGTGAAACGTATCAACTTGCGCAAGGCTTCCAACTGTCGTTGAGGTTGCTCGCGCAAATCTACCAATACAGGCTGTGCAACAGAGTCTATCATGCCTTGTATCACATAATATGCCTTGAAATTCCATTGATAAGCCTGGTTGTAGTTGCCCGTATCATGAGCCGTGAAATAATGCCCCAGCAAGATATTGAGGATATTGTTGTTAATATGAGTGGTTATCGTAGTGGCAAGCAGCTTGAAACTGAAGCGGAACATCCGTTTCACCGGAGCGAAATCAACGTGAAGGTTAGGGCGCCAAGGGGAATAATACCAAAACAGCAAAGTATTCACGAGATTGAACACCAATGTCTGGGTAGCGAGAGCCCAATACGCCATGCCAAGGAATGCCATCGCCACACCCACGCAACTAGAGGAGAGCGTAGCGATGAGGCTAGCCTGCGCCTTCTGCTTCACCATCATGTTCTTGAACAAGTATGCCGACTGAGCGGTGCATAAGCTAGAAAGCACTACCGAAAGGAAAGCATATCTGCTGAGCGATACCAACGCTGGTGTATGATAATAGTCGGCAATAAACGGAGCACAGAAGAACAAGACCACATAGAGGAAGCAGCCTACAGAAATATTAAACCAAAAGACAGAGTTGTAATCATTATCGGTTGGTTTCTTCAGATTAGTGATGGCTGTAATGAATCCTGAGTTCTGCAAAGCATTGGCTATCAGAGAAAAGACCGTAATCATAGCTATCATGCCATAATCGCTAGGACTCAACAATCGTCCGAGCACAATGCCAAAGAGCAAACCGATAAATTGCATCGCCCCGTTGTTCATTGCGCCCCAAAAGAGTCCCTTAGCCGTCTTTTCCTTGAGTGATTCAGCCATAATTCCAACTATAATCTTATTTATAATCTCTATATCTTAAATTGATAATCTCTGCAAAGATAATGCAAACGAGCGTAATGAAAACTTGCTTCCAAATTGCCGAGTGCAGCTTATCTTATGCAAAGATACAATAAAATCTAGAAAAAGGAGAGTTTTTGGGAGAAAATAACAAAAGAAAAGCGCCAATCATCACGACTGGCGCTTTCTAAATCATAAAAATATCATAAATCAGGCTTATGAGATGTACCTGAAAATATATATAAATACCTATTAAATTAAAAACTAAAGTTTTACCTTTATTTAAAAATGAATATGAAAGTCTATATTAATCAAAAATGAACATGAATGACTCTATCATTTAGGCATAAGCTACATGAGAGCGACCATCAACGGTCATCTCAAACATCTTATAACCCAACTTGTTCTCATTGGTGCAGTCTGCCCCCATTTCCTGAAGGCGACGTGCCTCCTCATGATCAGATGCATCAACGCAAATGAGATAACGAGCACCAAGCTCCTTACGAGCAGCAGCAACCTTTGCCTTCTCATTAAGATGTACGCCATTTGCCTTTACCTCTTTAACAAGATGTACATGATCCTCTATAATAAGGTATGCGTGATATTTGTCGCAAAGATTCTTGATAGAACTTGCAACATCCACAAATTCCTTATCAGTACCTTGGTTCATGCTAAGCTGAATCCACTGGCAACCATTCTTGAGTGCAACCTTTACATTCTCTGTGTAACTTGCTACCTTATTTACATTTGATTTCATCTGTCTCATAAGTCTTAAAATTTTAATAGTTTTTGTTTTACGGTTGCAAAGGTAGAACATTTCCATGGTACTAATGGAGTAAATTCTGATATTTTAGGGGGAATATTTGATTAAATTCATCATTCCAAACAATGAGCGTTTCGGGGAGTTACACTCCTTTTGAAGAAGCCGATAGGTAATATCGAAAGAAACGATAACAATTTGAAAGTTTTAAGCAAAATCAAGGTTACATACCTAATATTCAAGCATTTATATTTTTAAAGAGAAAGCGACAACAATAACTAGAAACGTTAGAAATAGAATTTTAAGGTGTCGCATTCCTCCTAAAAATGATAATTTTTCGTGAGGATTTTGATAAAAACTAGCAGAATAATCGCAAAAATCGTTCAAAAACATAAAGAGACAAAGAAACGGAAAAGAACAAATATTCCACCTAAAAAAGTGGATTAAAGAGCGTTTTTAGTTGTTATTATTGCTAAATAACATTAAGGAAAGCAGACTTATTTTATGTTTTTGCGTAACTTTGCAAGAAAATAAAGACAAGAAATGGCAAGAATTCTAATAGTAGAAGACGATTTGGCATTCGGAACCATGATACAAACATGGCTCAAGAAAAAAGGTTTCGAAGTAGAGAAGGCAACATCTGTAGGTGCTGCCACTAGGTGTATAGAGGAGAAAGAGCCTTTCAACTTGATTCTTTCCGACCTACGACTTCCCGATCATGACGGTTTGGAACTCCTGAAATGGACACAAGCTCATCAACTCAACACCCCATTTATTGTCATGACAAGCTATGCAGAAGTGCAGAACGCAGTACTTGCGATGAAATCGGGAGCCACCGACTATGTGGCAAAGCCTTTCCACCCAGAAATCTTACTGGAAAAAATAAAAGAAGCTATCCAGAATGCCTCGACTAACCAAGCCGACCAAACAAGAAGCAACGGCAAGACCGAACAAGGCAAAACGGAACAAGGCAAGAACTCGCAGAAAAACAAAAACGAAACACAACAACCCACGAATACAGACATTCCACAATATTTGGAAGGAAAGAGCGAGGCATCCAAGCAACTCTATGAACTCGTGGGGCTTGTCGCTCCTACCCCCATGTCTGTACTCATCTTAGGTGCCAGTGGTACGGGCAAGGAATATGTAGCCCATCGCATCCACGACCTTAGTCCTCGCAAGGAAAAGCCTTTTATCGCCCTAGATTGTGGTGCCCTACCCAAAGATGTGGCAGCATCCGAATTCTTTGGCTATAAGAAAGGTGCGTTCACGGGGGCAGAACAAGACAAGAAGGGCGCATTCGAGATAGCCAATGGAGGAACCTTGTTCCTAGACGAAATGGGTAATCTCAACTACGAGGTGCAGGTACAACTTCTGCGAGCCCTGCAAGAACGCAAGATTCGCCCACTGGGAAGCACACAGGAAATCAACATTGACATCCGACTAGTCTGCGCCACCAACGAAAACCTGGCTCAATGTGTAGCAGATGGCAAGTTCCGTGAAGACTTATACCATCGCATCAACGAATTTACCATCTACATGCCAGAGTTGAAAGACAGAGGTACAGACCTCTTCCTCTTTGCCGATTTATTCATCAAACAAGCCAACAAAGAATTGGGCAGAAATGTCATCGGGCTAGACGACAAGGCATCGGAGAGAATCGCCTCATATAGTTGGCCTGGCAATCTGAGAGAGCTCAACAACGTGATGAAAAGAGCTACCTTGCTGGCAAGGGGTAAATATATAGGTATAGCAGAGCTGGAACGCACCATGACCCCAACAGCCAATGCACCTACACCGATAACCTTGCGAGACGAGCAGTCGGAACAAGAACGCATCGCTGCCGCACTCAATGCCACACACGGCAATAAGAGCAAGGCTGCCCAACTGTTAGCCGTAGACCGCAAGACCCTATACAACAAAATGAAAAAATATGGTATGGAATAAGACTATCCCCATCAACATTTCCCCAAGTGGGGAAGTATTGATGGGGATTTTTTCCACAACTGTTCCACAATAATTCCCCAACTTCCACAATAGAGCGAGAATGCCACATTTTACTTATGAAACTATATATCAACAAGTTAACTAGACATCTTCATTTTTGGCACACCGATTGTGATATAATTTGCAGAACAAATTTAATATTCACAAACAATTTAAAACATTAAGATTATGAAGAAGTTAGTATTTTCAGTTATCGCAGCAGTAGCTTTGGTATCAGTAAGCAACGTTTTCGCTGGCAACAAGATGGTTGCCGTAGCAAGTGCAGAACCAGTTGACACAGTGGCTCCAGTTGACACAACACAGCAGACACCTGCTCAGCCAACAGACACAACAAAACAGGCTCCAGTCGATACACCTGTTACACCAACAGCTACCGCTGAGTAAATCCACCTTCAAAAACAACAGTAATTACGCGTCGCTTTTCAGAAAATGCTTGCCAGCAACAACGTTGTAGGCAAGCATTTTCATTTTTACAAAATATTTTTGTACTTTTGCACTTGAATAAACAATAAACTCATAAAAATGATAAAGACTAGCATCCCTTTGAAAGTAGCCATCGGCTATAGTGTTGTTGCCATCGTGTTGATCATGGCGACATGGCTAGTCTATAGTAACACCCAGTCTATCCTCGCCATCAACCAAGCCTCTCGCGAGTACATCCATAAGCGAGATGCCGCCGACAGTTTGATGACCCATCTGTTGAAAGACGAGCAGACCAACCTGAAGCAACTGTCTGATGCCCTCAACAACCATGCGCAGTCCAACAACTATCTACATGAGAAGATGAATAATCTCAACAGTGGTAAAGATTCCGTCATGGTTCACCAGAAGACTGCCCAGACCCATGAGGCGAAAAACACCACCGTAGAAGTGGTGAAAACCAAGAAAGGATTCTTCCGTCGCCTCGCCGATGCCTTCAGAAAAGAACATGCCGAAACTCTCAGCGTAAAGAAAGACAGCAATCGAGCCATCATCGACACCGTTGCCCCAGTGAACGTGGCAGAGAACGTAGCACACATACTGGAACAGATAGACAAGAAAGAAAAGTCAGCATCCAAGAACAACCGCAAAGCCGTATCAAAGGAGATGTCCGACCTCCAAATGGTGAGTGCACAGATGGCACTCCGCTCCGCCCAGCAATTGAACGATGCCCATCAGCGCGAACGTGATTCGATGCAGCAGTCTATCAATCAGGCCATACGAGCTCGCCAGCACCTATTGTGGCAGATTAGCTTGCTTGCCGTTATCGCTATCACCGCCGCCCTCATTCTATTATGTTATATTAGGCGTGACTCGCAAAAAGAACGCATTTACCGCGAGAACCTGGAGCATGCCAACGAGGAGATACAGCGCATCATGCAGCAGCGTGAACGCCTTCTTCTTACCATCACCCACGACATCAAAGCCCCCGCTGCATCCATCTCAGGCTTCATCGACCTGTTGAAAGACGATGTTGAAAATGAACGAGGACGCTCCTATCTGCAAAGCATGCAAAATTCAGCCACCCATCTCTCCCAATTGGTAGCAGAACTGCTCGACTATCATCAATTGGAGAATGGGCTCATGGAAAAGCATTCCGTGAGTTTCTGTCCTCAGAAACTTGTAGCACAATGCGTGGAAGAGATGAAGGTACAAAGCGAACAGAAGGGCTTGACCTTGGAATATGAGACGCAAGGCTGCGAGGCGTTCTACCATGCCGATGCCTTCCGCATCCGCCAGATACTCAACAACTTGGTAAGCAATGCCATCAAGTATACTGAGGTCGGAGGCGTAACCATCCATGCCCATATCCGCAAGAACACGACTCAAACAGAGACACCATTCAATCTTGTCTTGGACGTAAAAGACACCGGCAAGGGAATGACGCCAGAAGAGAGCCGACGCATCTTCCAGGCATTCACCCGCCTGGAGGGAGCCCAAGGCATAGAGGGAACAGGGCTCGGCCTGTCCATCACCAAAGAATTGACCAAGCTATTGGGGGGAAACATCCTGTTGCAATCGCAGAAAGGCAAGGGTAGCACCTTTACCATCACCATTCCGATGGGCAAATGCGAAGACGAGAAAGCAACGGAGAGCATTCAAAAGCCTCTGAGCAACAACAAGATTCTCATTCTTGACGATGACAAGCTGCAACTTCGGCTCTTGCAGGAAATGCTGCACCGCACCAATCCCGACTGCCAAGTATTTGCTTGCAACCACATCAGCGAAGCTCTTACCATCCTGCACAACGAGCAGCCCGCTCTCATGATGATGGACATCGAAATGCCAGAGATGAGCGGCATGGAGATGATCAAGCATATCAACCACACCCACATGAAAGTGATAGCCATGACTGCACACGACACCAGCATCAAGGAGAAACTGTTGCAGGCAGGCTTCGACGACTGTCTCTTCAAGCCATTCACCATGGCGAGTCTGTCCGAGAACACCTTGGCACATCAAGATATGTCCAACAAGCCCTCTTCCCATCGCCGCTTTGCAGACATTCTAGCCTTCGCTGGTGATGACAAGGAAGAAGCCGAGAACATTTTACAAACAGTGAAGCAAGAGTTGGATGGTCATGTTAGCGGCATGGAGGAAGCCTTATCAGCCGATGTGTTATCTACCGAAAAGATAGGCAAGATAGCCCACAAGCTCCTCCCCATCGCCACCATGCTAAAAATGGAACATATAGAGGAGCTCAAGACTCTCTCACCCGAGCATATCCAAGAGATGAAAGCAGAAAAAATCCGAGAATACTTGCAGGTCATCATCATCGACCTGCAGAATATTCTCGGAGAAATCTAAACTTTGTATGAATTCTTGTAATATATCTTGTATTATATAGAGAGAAATTCAACTATACGAAATTACTTAGAATTTAATAGGTTTTCCTACACCTTTGTTCTGAGGGGCAAATTTAATGCCCAAGAAATTGGCTATGGTTGGAGCTATTTGATTGTTGAAATACTCGCCAGATTTCAACACCCCCTTGGCAGGTACGCCTTTTCCAAAAGCCATCAACCACGTTTGATGAGAATTCTTCGTGTAAGGACCATGGTCACGCCAAGCATTGATATCTGCATCCCCACGTCCATGGTCACAGGTAACTATCACCGTGGTTTGGTCCTTGTAAAAAGGATCATTCTGGATAAGATTCCACAAGTCCTTTAAGAAGGCATCCGTATTATGAGCAGCATCCAGATAAAGTCGATAATTGCCAGCATGTGCCCATTCATCTGTGTCTCCATAACCGATGAACACCAATTTAGGATGACGAGTTCTCATTGCCTCCATCGCATACTCATGGGTCAAGAAGTCGAATCTCTCCTCTCCCCAATACTTTGGGCACAGGTCTTGCAACTTATCCAGGTATTTCTCACGTTCCGTTGGATTCTTCGACATGGAGTGACGATAATTGGCATTCACCTCCAATCCGCTTCGCTTCTCATTGAAGATTTCTATGAAACGTGCCCAACTACCAAAGCACAACACTGAGTTTTTGTACTCTGGGGTTTGGTTAGCTACCCCAAACACCGACACATTCGGGTTAGGCAAAGCGTCGTTGCTATGTATGTTCTCATCATCCGCATGACCGCACAAGTCCTCATTATACCCAGGATAAGAGAACCACATCTTATTGGTGACATCCATTGTACACCCCAACTTGCGATTGCCAATAATCGTGCCATTCTTGGCGATGAAACTCCAGGTGAAAGGCATCAAAGTCTCACGACGCTCCTCTGGGGTCTCTCTCCAATAGTTGTCTTTCATCGTCTTGACATCTCCGAACTGTTTTTGGTTGATGACAAGAGAATCCGCACCCGTAAACAATTCTTGCCAACGATAGCCATCCACCGTTACCAACACCACTTTCTGTTCAGCCTTACTCAAGCTAGGCATCATCGCCAAAGCAGCCATAGCTGCCCAAAATATCTTTTTCATCATTTTCCTACAATTAATCTATTCGTCTATTTCAACCACCAAGGCATGGCAGTTATCTTGTCATTGTTTTCTCCGAACTGACTCTTCACAGCCTCCTCCACATTTTGTGTGTTATACTTATTCTCCGTATCTGGATACATCCAGCGATAAGGGATTGGGTTGTCTGCCAAATGAGCGAATTCAGGATACCCCGTACGCAGATGCTCGAAGAAAGGATCCCAACCGCCCTGGAAGAAGCTAACGCAATATTTTTGGAAGATGATGCGCTCTATCTTTTGTTCATTCGAAAGTTGGTCATCCCATTTCACTTTATCTCCCTGCAAATAAGCAGAAGCAGCCTCATCCGTCACATACTGCGAGTAATCACCTGCATAAGTATGATACCAATCGAAAGAAGCCTTCACTCCATTCTCATAATACTGCTTGGCATCTCCTTGAATCCAACCTCTCACTACAGCCTCAGCCAATATCTGTTGCAACTCAGCATAGCCCATCAAAATAGTTGGCTCACCCGTAGGATTCGTACGATAGCGAGAATTAATCTGAGAAATCTTGCCATCACCCACAAGGTTTTTATTCTCACCATACGGAACAGTAGGGTCTCCACCTGCATAAGCACTAAAATCAGTTACTTTTTTTCCAGCATTCGCAGCCTCATTGGTAGGCAATGCGTATAAGAACAAACGAGGATCTTTACGCTCAGCAAGCCTATCGATAAACGTTTTATCCATGTAGAAGCCCGACCATTGAGCATTAAATTGCGGATATCGGTTGCCTTCTTGGTCGATATACGACAACTGTCCATTCTCACTATTGTTCGTAATCAGTGGAAGGCCAGCAATCTGCAGGAACTCTTGCTTAACATTATGACTGCCCACTTGTCCTTTGTGAGAAAGGGTCATCAACACCTTCAATCGAAAAGAATTGACCAGCTTCTGCCACTTCCCGGCATTTCCATTATAGATAATATCGCCGTCAATCGTTTCATTTTTAACAGCAGCCTGCGCTAGTTCATCATTTGACTCTTTCAATTCATCCAAGATGCCCACAAATACATTTTCTTGTGAATCATACTTAGGAGTAAACTGCCCTTTGCTCTCACCTGCCAAAGATTCTGAATATGGAATATCTCCGAACTTGAGAGTCAAATTGTAGAAATAATAGGCTCTGAAAAAATGATACAACCCATCGTATATGACCTCTCCTGTCCTATCAGACTCTTCCTTCAACTTGGTGACCTGAAGTAGTTCACTATCATAAGTACTGAAACTTCCTCTGTTCCACTCATAGAATTGTTCAGCATTATGTCCGTCTGTCTGAACCACCATCTTGTCAGCATACATTCCACCAGTACCACGAGAAAAAGCACTCTCGCAAATATTTGGAAGAATCAACTTAGGAGATACCTCCGATGGATCATTCGGATTGTTGTTAATTTCATCAAAGCTAGTGCAAGAGCAACACAAAGCACCAACTATAGCCAAAGTCATAAATATTTTTGCTTTCATTTTATTATCAATTTCATGTTAGAATTTTACGTTCAAACCGACACCGAGGTATCGTGCCGTTGGATCCGCAGCTCCTGTATCCCCACTGGCATCACCACTTACATCAGGATCTACGTATGGAACTTTAGCCCAGAGGAAAGGATTATTACAGAATATTGTTGCTGTCAATCCCTTCACCACACTTGCCTGTGGCAACAAACGATGGAAATCATAAGTCAAACTAATCTGGCGTACTTTCAAATAAGTACGACTGAAAGTGTTGGCGAAGAACTTGTCCATCTTGTCTGTCACATTAGCACGATAAGGATAGTTTTGGCACCAAGACTGCCAATCGACGGCATTGGTAAATTTCTCATATTTACGAGTGTCTTCCACAATGTTTCCATGTACATCGTAAGAGACATCTCCACTAACCACTCGAACGGCATTTGGCACAAAGACAGGCTTTCCTGTGGCATACTCCTCGTCACGATATTTTACAGAGTTCGGATGTTTTCCACCCCACCACATCTTTGGACTCAAATTAGAATACATCAAGCCACCGATAGCAGCATTCAATTCCACTCCAAGCGTAAAATCATTAAAACGGAAAGTGTTCTGCATGCCCAATCTGACATTTGGCTCATAATGTCCGATTTTACGAGCGTACGGATCTTTCTGTGGCTGTCCATTTGCATCTACGATAACTCGTCCTTCTGGATCACGTTGCCATACTGTGGCATAATAAGCATCTGCACGATCTCCTTTCTTCAAGTTACCAAAATATTCCTCATCGCCATAAATCTTGGTCAACTTTCGAACACTATGGCTGGCATTCAAATTGAAATTCCATTTGAAATTCTTTCCTTGAATAGCTTTCACGCCAATGATTGCCTCAATACCATTAGTGGTATAAGTATTACCATTGATTTTTCGAGTATCAAAACCTGATGCCTGAGAAATCAACATATCCAAGATTTGGTTTGTATCCAACGAACGATAATAGCTAAAATCTAATGATATGCGCTTACCGAAAGAAGTAGAGAATCCCAACTCTAACTGTGTTGTTTTTTGAGGTTTGATATTGGCGTTAACCAAAGCAGAAGGATAGCTAACCACCGTATTGCTTCCCCACGACAACTCTTTGTTATAAACTTGCTGTATCTGATATGGGTCTAAATCACTGGATACTGTCGCCCAAGATCCTAAGATTTTCAAATAGTCTATAAATTGAGGCATCTTAACATAGTCAGAAACAACAGAACTCAATGCCACAGAAGGATAAAAATAAGAATTATTACCCGAAGCCAAAGTCGAAGACCAGTCGTTACGACCTGTCAAGGTCAAATAAGCATATTTTGACAAATCAAGGTTGATAGAGGCATAGATACTCTTGATTTCTTTCTCGCTGCGAGTTCCCCATAAAGAGTTGTCTGAACTATAAGTCAAAATCGAACCCGTAGAGTTTTTCAAAGAGTAAATGCCTGGCACATTCAAGCCATCCGTCGAAGCGTAGTCGTTACGATAACGGCGATAAAAGATGGAACCACCCGCATTAACGGTCAAATTGATGTCTTCCAAGAAACTTTTAGTATATGTTGCCAGCACATCGGCATCCACATTATCTTGGCTAACATTCCATACTTTATAAGCACCCTCACGTGAATCGCCATAGTTCAAATAAGACTTTGGTATCTTGTTCTCTGTAAGATTACGTTTAGAGCGCAACGATGCACGACCAGTGATGCTCAGTTCTGGCAATACTTGATAGCTTAATCGCAATTGACCAGTTGTCACATTACGACGCTCAGAATGTCTCGCCTGTGACAATGCGAAATACGGATTGTTGTACCAAGCATAATTGTAGTTTGCCTGCTTATATCCTTCCATACCAGGAACCCACTGATGCTTTTTCAGCTCTTTGATATCAATGTCGTCTCCCATCCATTCTACGATAGAATACATGAAATTGGATGGATGATAACCATAATCAGGATAATTAGGAGATACCACCATATTATAGTTGAGCATAGCATCCAATGTCAACTTATCAGAAAGATTGAAAGTAGAGTTAAAGTTAAGACCTCCTGTATGCAAGGATGTTGTTGGAGCCTGTCCTTTTTGATAAGCGTACTGCCCTAACACATAAACCTTAGCCTTTTTCCCCTTATAAGATAAAGACAATGTGTTATTAGTAATGATGCCTGTCTCTAAGAATTCCTTCAAATTGTCATGCGATGTCAAAGGCATCGCAACACGTTCATAACGTCCTTGGTCGTCGTATTTTGTTCCCTTTACACTGCCCCACCAAGGTATTTCTTCACCAGTTTGCTTGTCTCGGATAGGACTATTCCATTGAGGAGCCATATTACCGACGTCCAGCTTTGGTCCCCATTCCATATCATCGTCGGACTTACCGCCGCCTTCACCATCCCAGAAAGCATACTGTCCATTGGAGCCACTACCATATTGATGCTGTGTCTTTGGATAAGCCACAAATCCTGCCGTCATCATATCCTTGGTAGAGAAATTAATCTCTACACCTTCCTTTTCAGCCTGCTTTGTAGTAATCATGATAGCACCATTCTTACCTCTAGCACCATACAACGCCGAGGCAGCCGTTCCTTTCAAAACATTGACACTTGCAATGTTCTCACTTGAAATATCAAACATGTCCGACTCGATAGGCACGCCATCTAATACAATCAAAGGAGTGCGACCACGAAGGGAAAAGCTAGGTGTCTCAAACATACTAGAAGGTACAGAAACTGTCAAGCCCGCAACTTGACCTTGCAATGAAGAACCAACGTTCATATTGCCTTGAGCAGCCAACTCCTTGCCTGATACCTGCTGGGTAGTATATCCCAACTTCTTTTTCTCTTGCTTAATACCAATAGCAGTTACTACGACCTCATCAATATCCTGAACATCCGACTCCAGCATCACATCCATGTTGGCATTAGAAACCTTCATCATCTTGGTTTTGTCACCAAGATATGTAATTTCCAACGTTGCATTTTTACCTGCTTGAATTGTATAGTTACCATCAATATCCGTTACTACAGCTACATCCGTACCCTTTACTCTTACAGTGGCACCAGCCACAGGTCCCATCTTGTCTGAAACCTTACCTGTAACCTTCATTGATTGTGCAAACAATGATGTGCTCACACACAATGAGCACACTAGCACTGATAATTTCTTCATAATCTTTTTACCTTAAATATATCTTTACTTCAAAATAACTTTTGAGAACAGAGCTACAAGCTGCTTATAGTCTTTTTTGCTGTTTCTCAAAGCCTTCTCAAATGATTTACTATCCTCAGAATAGAAGGCGGAAATAGCTACATCCAGCACCTTATTCATCTGATTGGTTGCCTCGTCGCATGAAATCTTATGATCTTTCATATCATCTTCCAAGCCCTTGGATACTTTTCTTACAGCGTTGAACAAGTCACCTTTCTTGATGACGATACGTGTAGTAGGGTCACCAGGAACCACTGGGATGCGCTTCACGCAAAGGTTTTGCAATTGCTCATACAGGAATGCGGTCTGCTTTCCAAACTCAGCATTGCCTGTAATTTGCTCCAGCTGTTGCTCTGTAGGTTGAGCAACACTATAAATAAACTCAAAAGAAGGAACTGTAGCAGTTGTATTTTCGGTTCCAGTCTCTCTTTCATTTCCTGCGAATGCTGCCATACTAGACAACAAGCACACTAACATCAAAAATTTAAATTTCTTCATAACAGTAAATTTCTATCTCTTAGTTTACGTGTGCAAAAGTACAACATCCATGTTGCGGAAAGATTACTCAGAAATTGAAAGAATGCAACAATACGACTGCATTCCTATTACAAAACACATACCCGATATATAAATAGGTACGGGTACATATAAATATAAGTATATACGTGCAAGCCTACAGATATATACGTGTAAGCTTACACATATACTTGCATCTGCTTACGGAACTACTTGCGTAAGCTAACGGAACTACTTGCGTAAGCTGATGCAACTACTTGCGTTCGGCTACGCAAGTAGTTGCATTTGAAGGGGGGCATTATTTCTTGAAGAATCCTCTTATCACAAACCAAGCATGAACAAAGAGGGTGGTGAGCAGACCATAATGGGTGCGCATCACACGGAAACGCTCCTTGAGGGAAGCACGATGGTTCTGGGTGGTCATGCCTCCATCCAAGAAATTGGTGATGACGGCATTGACATTGCGGAGGGGCAACTTTCTACGCGCCGACTCCTTCATGATGCGAATGCACCAATCCACATCGGCTGAGAAGCGGTAGTCGAGATTGTAATGTATCTGCTTGGCGATGTCGGTGCGAGCATAGAATGACTGATGGCACACCAACATGCCCCACTTGAACGAACGCCATGTGAGATGCGCAGGAGGCGACAAACGACGATGGCGCAAGAACCTGCCTTCATCGTTCACGATGTCGGTATCGCCATACAGCACTCCCGGCAACTCCTCGCCCTCGCCTACACAACCTTCCACATACTCCAAGGTATCCTCTGATGGAAACACGTCGCCGGCATTGAGAAACACCAAGTAGTCGCCCGTAGCTCGGTCGAGGCCCTTGTTCATGGCATCATAGAGCCCCTTGTCGGGCTCTGAATACACCACTATCTCGTGGGCATTCTCCCCCACCTCGGTCTTATGCTTGTACGTCCTCACCATCGCCAGGGTCTTGTCTTTCGACACGCCGTCGATGATGAGATGCTCGATGTTGCAGTAGCTCTGCTTATTCACGCTATCCAATGTACGCTGCAACACTTTCTCGGCATTGTACGTACAGGTTACGACCGTAAACTTTATCATAATTTATAATTTTTGTAGGCCATAGCCTGATTGTATACTTCGATATATTTCAAGGCAACGGCATGCTGAGAATAGCATTGCGACACCTTGTGTAGGCAAGCTTGACTCAAGGCTTCCTTGTCGGCATCCTCCAATACCCAGTGGATGCCCTCCGCCAAGTCGGCAGTGTCACGATAGTTGGCGACATAGCCTGTCTTCTGATGCTCTATCATCTCAGGGATGCCTCCCACCTTGAATCCTACGCTAGACACGCCACAAGCCATTGCCTCCATGATGGTGTTGGGCAGGTTGTCTTCCAACGACGGAAGCACAAACACATCGACGGAATTGTAGATGTTGACGATGCGTTTCTCATCGCTCACATATCCCAACGAATAGGATGGCAAGCTGAGCGTGACCTCCTCGGAGTGACCTCCCAAGATGGCGATGGCGGTATTGTTCTTTATCTCAGGATATTTCTCTATCAGTCGGTCGATTGCCTCCACGAAATATTTCATGCCCTTGCGCTCGTCGGTAACTCGTTGCGAAACAAAGAGAATGAGATGCTTGTCGGCTGGCAATCCTGCACGCAGTCTAGCCTCCGCCTTATCCTGTGGGCAGAACACGTGGGTGTCTATCGGATTAGGGATATTGGTGATGCGTTGTCCAACGAAGAGCCCGCTAGCCTTGGCTTGCTTCTCCAGCCACTTGCTGCAACTCACAAACGAGATGCTGCCTCCTTGATACAGAGCCTTCTTGCGACGGAATATCTTGGTCGACAAGTCGTGCTTGCCACCCTTGTGGGGAAGGAGTGGACAGTTGCCACAGGCAGAGACATAGCGATTGCAGCCACGGGCATAATGGCAGATTCCCGTAGCAGCCCACAGATCGTGCATGGTCCATACGACAGGCTTGCCGCTCTTGATAATCTTGCGAATGCTCTTGAGCGACAACATGCCTTGGTTGACCCATGAGAGATGGATGACATCAGCCTCCTGAAACTCACGCATCTTGGTGATGTCAGATCCTGCAGTAGCCATGTCTATCTCCCACAGATGATGCTTGGAGAAATGCAGATGCCAGAACACGCACCAACGCTCCCAGAGGAAATTCCACTGCAACTTGAGCGAACGAGGCAGCCCGACCACGGTGATGTCTTCGGTCTCCTTGTCGCGCACCAGCATCTTTGCCTTAACACCATTGTTGTTAAGGGCATCCATCAAGCGGTTGGCAGCCACTGCGGCTCCACCCGTCTTCTCACTTGTGTTTACTATGAGTACTCTCATCTGTTATTTCATTTTTCTTTATTGCAAAGATAAAGAAAAAATATGTGTTTACAAAACAAATCGGTGGTTTTTATGCTAACAAGCAAAAAAAAGTATGCCACAACTCTCAACGAGCTGTGGCATACACTATGTTTAACTTCAAAAATTTCTAATCAAAGGTAACCTCACGGTCTCCTTTGTTATCTGTTAAACAATCTACCTTAAAACCTAATAACTAAAAACCTAAATCTATTACTACTAACCTAAACAATCTATTAACCTTTTGACACTGCAAAGGTACGACTATTTTCGGCTTCCACCAAACATTTCTTGAAGAAAATGCATGATTTTTGAGATTTTTTGATTTACATCAAGAGAATAGCCTTCCGAGCAACAGATATTAACATCTCGTTAACGCTCATTAAGCCTTTATGATGAGAACGGTGGCATAGGCAGAGATACCTTCCATGCGTCCCGTGAAGCCCAATTTCTCGGTGGTGGTCGCCTTGATGGAGATTTTATCCTCGTCCACTCCCATCACTTTCGCCAGACAAGCCTTCATGGCTGGCACATGTGGATTGAGCTTGGGGCGCTCGGCACAAATGGTAGCGTCGATGTTGCCCAGGCTGTAGCCCTTGGTTGCAATCAAGTCCATCGTTTTCTTGAGCAATATCTTGGAGTCTACATTCAGGGTCTCTGCTGCCGTGTCGGGGAAATGGTAGCCAATGTCGCGCATATTGGCTGCGCCCAGCAACGCATCGCAGATGGCATGTATCAACACATCGGCATCGCTGTGGCCCAGCAAGCCTAGTTCATAGTCTATCTTGATTCCTCCTAACCACAAGTCGCGGTTCTCCACCAACTTGTGTACGTCATATCCAAATCCTACTCTAATATCCATATACCTTATTATATATATATTGTGAAACTTAATCTGATTACTTATTTTTCTTGAACAGGTCCTTGATACCATCCATGTCAAACGACAGGGTGAAGCGCAGGGTCTGGTCTAGCGGATTGCTCTTCGCCGTAGCCACCACATAAGCGGCATCGAGCGAGAAGACATTCATCTTGAAACCGGCACCCACCGTGAAATACTTGCGGTTGCCCTTGTTCTGACTCTCATGATGATAGCCGGCACGCAAGGCAAACTTGTCGTTGTACACATACTCGGCACCCACGCCATAGTTGATTTCCTGCATCTCTTCCTTGAAACCACCCGGAGCGTCGCTAAAGCTCTTGAAGATGCCGCTGATTGCCGACACATCGTCATATTCACGATGCACTCGATCCTCGTAGTCGGAATTGTCCTCGCCTTCTTTCTGCTTTGGCACCGTAGGCACGAGATACTTGTTGGCGTCGGCGGCGATGGTGATGCGGTTGTAATTGTCGATAGGTATCATCAGCGAGGCACCCAGACGGAGATTGGCTGGCAAGAACTCTCCATATTCCTTGCCGCTATAGGTTATCTTGCTACCGATGTTGGAGATGTTGAGACCTATGCCCAACTGGCATTCACGCTGTCCGATGGTGACGTAGTTCTGATAGTAGGCCGCAATATCTGCAGCAAAAGCCGAAGCCGGCGAATTGTCCTCGGTATAGTCGAAGCGCATGTCGGAATAAATCCAACGGATAGCTGCCGCCAGGGAGAATTTCTCGCTCAGCATCAACGAGTAGGCTACATCGAGCGACATCTCGTAGGGATTGATGGTCATCGCATTCTCCTGGTTCTCGGTGTTGTTAGTTTGCACCTCGCCCATATTGAAATACCTGAGCGAAGCCGACACGGCGCTATAGTCGCCGATGCGATAATAGCCCGCCAGATAGGCGAGGTTCATATCGTTGACCAAGGAGCGAAGCCAAGGCGTGAAGTTGAGCGCCACCCCTGCACGAGAGATGGTGAACGGATATTTCGCCGGGTTCCAATATTGGGAATTGACATCTGGGTCGGTAGCCGCACCGGCATCTCCCAGTCCACCGCCACGGGCATCAGGCGCAATGGTCTGAGAGATGACGGCATAGTTGACGGGGTTGAAGAGATCTTTCTTGTCTTGCGCCTCCGCCTGGAGGGCGACGGCTGACAAGCATCCCAGCATTGCAATCTTGAATGTTCTGTTGATGTTCATATTTATCTGTTTGTTGTTACTTGATGATGATGAGCTTTTTTACTTTCGAGGCGAAGCCGCTACCGTCGGAAGAGACCTTGACACGATAGAGATAGACACCGGTACCCAACGGACTGCCGCCATCTGTCGTGAGGTCCCATCTCTGGGTGTATTGTCCGGTATCCGACACCCCTTTCTCCGCATGTCGCCAAAGCTGGCGACCCGCCACGTCGTAGACCTCGATGACGACATCCAGATTGCTCCCTATTCGGTCGTGATTGAGGATGAATGTCGTCGTGTTCTTGGCAGGATTCTCGGTCACGCCCACCTCCAAGATGTTCGGGTTCAAAGCCTCCACCACATTGAAACGGAGCGTGGTCGTGGTACTGTTGTTCTGCACATCCCAACACCTGAAGGTGAGCTGGTGCTTGCCAGGGGCGAGCTCAGGAATGCTAAAAGAGACGGAGCCACTGGCATAGGTGCCGAAATCGTAGGTGAAGTTGTCGTTGAGCACATAGGTCTTCGCCAGGTCGCCATCTATCACGAGTTGCAGGTCGTGCCCGATGCCACTCCCTGTGGCGTTGATGCCGTCCTTATCGCTGATGTTTGCCACGAAGAATGGGGTGGTGTTCACCTTTCCTCCATCCACAAAGGAGGTGGAGTTGAGGTAGCAATATACGGTTGGCCCCACGGAGTCGGTTACCACGTCCTCACTGCCGCCTACGACAAACTGGTCGCAAGCACCATGTGCCCGCACTTTCTTGTCGATGCTCACGGCATAGAGGTTCATCAAACCAGTGTCTCCAGAATAATTGATGTCCTTGGGCACAGCAAAGGAGAAGGCAAACTTGCCTTGGCGCACACTGTCAGCCCCCGCATAGAGCGTCTTGGTGCGGTCGGTATAGACGAACGGCTCTTCAGCCCCCGTGGCACTGGTGTCATTGAGGCGACAGGTGATCTGTTCTTTCGAATCTCTCACCGTGGCTGTCACTACGCCCAGGAAGCCATCTTGTCCCCCCTCTATATGCCCCGCTATTCTCGCCACCGAGCCCGCCTTCAGCACAGCCCGCGCATCGGCCTTGTCAGTAGGCACGCCGTTGATGGAGTCTACCACTACCTGTTGCATGGGCAGGTTGAGTGCCAGAGCAGGGTCGCCCAGCAACGAATATTGCAGATGGTTTACCGTGACATCTGTCTCAGCTGAATTTACAGCGCCCGTCATCACGTCGTTTTGTGCCAAGCGATGCGCCTCGCCAATGGTGATGGGCTTTCCATCTACCATGCTGAGCACTCGGCGCATGAAGGCACGGTTTATATATTTGTTTTGCTGGGCGTAGACGGTGCGCGTTGTACCATAGAAAGCCACTGCACCGCCGTTGGCATTGAGCAGCGCACTTTCTCCGATGGTTGCGTTCACTCCGTCGAAAGGCATGATGTCGCACGAGGCTGTCACCCAGAGCGGAAGATTCGTATTATGGAAATTCTCAAAATCAGAAAGCTTCAGCACCGCCTCATGTGAGAGTTGCGTGTTGCTGCCATGACCGGCATAATCCATGACGAGGGCACCATTGCTTTGCTGGCGCTTGATGATGTCGCTCACCTCCGGATAGGTATTACCCGTCGAAGAAGTCTCGCGGGGGTAGGCATCCCACATCACTTTTTTCACAAGATAGGCAGGATAAAGGGTCGAAACGTCGTCGGCTACCTCATTGGCATCCATCATGTGCTTATTGTCGTTGCCGTCATCGCCCATGAACATGAGGGTGTTCTGCCAGGCTCCCGCATTGGCGTTAGTGGCATAGTTGATGGTCTTGTCTACCAAAATCTCAGCCTCAGAAACTGTGGTAACGGGGAATCGCCCCACCGCCACATCCTGCAATTCACGAGCGGGTTGCGCACCAGCCCCCTCGCCCAAGATGCCCAGCCAACTATCGCTCACATAGCAGGATACCGAACTGAAAGAATTCTCGCTCTCATGGCAGAGCAGATAGTCGTCTGCCTGGAGCTTGCGACAAGCGGGGGTAAGCATACGATTGTCCCACATGCAGTCGCCAAAGAGCAAGAGATACTTGGGGACATCAGCCTCCGTGGTAGCCTTATCTGAGAGCATACGCAGATAGCGACGATAAGCGTTTACATCGGGCGTTCCGCTGGAGAACTCATTGTAGAGCTCATCCGCCGGCACGATGTTGACTCGCATGGCATCGTGGCTTTCATGAAAGGCTTTGAGCCGTTGCGCTTGCTTGAGTAATTTCTGGGAGGTTGGGATGATAATCACCAGGTCGGCAGTCTCATCGGCATGATGGTCTTGATTGGTGATGTTATAAACGTATTGCGCCGCCGGAACATGGGCATCCAAGGCTGAAGGCTTGCGAGGCTTGTTCCAAGTCACCGAAACATAGTCGAGGTGCACAGGGCTGCCTGACAACGTATGGATAGTGATGGTGTCTTGCTGATGAAAATCGTCGATGGAATAGGTAGCGGCCTTCTCCACACCATGCAGGTAAGAGGCATCTTCACCCTTTTGGGCAGACAACGAGAGCGATATGGTGCCCAGTGACTTGCCGTTTCTTTTGATTTGCACAGTACTGGCATTGCCTGAGGTGACTGCCACCGACAACAATCCATGTCCATCGCCCGTATGGTTGGTTACGATGACTCGCTGCTCCTCGCCTACCTTCACTTCCGTAAGGTCGAAGAGGTTGCGTCCTCCATCATACCAGCTGAAGCCATCCTGCTCGTAGAGAAAATGATAGTCTTCTGGCTGCGGATAGCAGGAAGCAAGGAATGCTGTGGAATCCACAATGGATGCGGACTGTTCATCGCTCTGCGTGATGAAATAACAACCGTAGTTGGAATAAGGATTGCGGATGCGCTGGGTTGAGGTATTATCGTCCCAACTCACCGGTCCCTTGGCATAGAAATAATGGCGACCATCTATCACGCACTGTTCCACCTCGTGCAGGTCATCGGTAGATGTAAGGTAACTGGCAGAGAGTGCCTCAGCCTGCAAGTTGCCGCCATAACCATAGATTCTCACCTTATTAATATCAGAGAATCCTGCCTGACGCACCACTTGCTCGGTCAATTGGTGGATGCCCGACTCGCTCACCTGTATCTTAGCCCATCTGCCTTGTGCCAACACCGAATGGTCGGCGTAGCCAGAAGAGGCAGACGAGCCATTTGACATTGAACGCAAACGGGCATTTTGCTCGGCACGTTTCTGGGGACGCACCTTCACATCGAGCATGAAGCTCACCAACATCTGATAGCGATTGTCGCGGAACACCAAGGGGCAAAAATCTACCCTCAGGCTACCTTGCTTGCGGCACTCGCTCACCTGTTGGTGAAGAACTACCTGACGGGGAAGAACTGCCCCCGACAGGCGATTGTAGTTGGCGATATCTTGTGGCGACATATCTATATACTCGGCATATTTCAGGCTCACGGTATAGATGGAGTCTCGCCACTCGCCTTGCAAAGGCTTGGAATACACGAAATGAGGCAACACAGAGTCTACCCTGACCTCGGCAGAGGTCAAATTGAAGAATCTCTGTGCCTGCATCGGCAAGGCGAGCACCATGAGAAATGCCGCCAAGATATATGTCCAAACCTTATTTGTCATTGTCTAAACGATTACTTGCAGTTAAAGTCGAGCACCTTTCTGTCTTCGAGGTAGCCCTCCAGGTGGTCGTCTATCTTTACCGGTCCACAGCCCGTAGGACATCCCGTATAGAGCAAATCGCCCGTCTTGAGGGTGAAATACTGGCTGATGTAAGAGATGATTTCATCCACCTTGTAGAGCATGTTGCTCGTGCATCCCTCCTGCACGGTGTTGCCGTTGATGTCGAGATGGAAATGGATGGCCTGTATGTCGCGGAACTTCTGGATGTCAACCCATTCTCCGATGGCAGCCGAACCATCGAAACCCTTGGCGAGTTCCCATGGCTGACCAGCCTCGCGCAGTTTTTTCTGCATCTCGCGAGCAGTGAAATCGATGCCCACGGTCACTGCGTCGTAGTAGCGATGAGCAAAACGCTCGGGTATGGTCTTGCCCAGTTTGGAGATGCGCACCACGACCTCAGTCTCATACTCTATCCTGCCCAGATGGTCGGGGATGAAGAAAGGCTTACCGTTGTTGAGCAACGCCGAGTCGGCCTTGGTGAAGATGACGGGACGCTCTGGTTTAGATAACGTTCCGTGAAGTGATTTATTGTGTTCGGTATAGTTCATACCGATGGCGAATATCTTCATAAAGCTATATGTTGGTAAGTTGATATAAAAAAGAAATGGGAGTTAGAAGCAAAGCAAAGCTTTAACTCCATAACTCCCGGATATTCTAATTTAACTATAAGTCAAATTGAGCTGTCTGCGTGAATCCCACGATAGGATTACTCAGCAGCGAGTGTGAAGCGCTTGTAAGCAACGATCTTGAGATCCTTGCTCTGAGCAGCGAGATACTGAGCAACAGTCTGCTTGTCGCCATCGCCGAACTGGAACTCCTGGTCTACGAGGCAGTTCTCCTTGAAGAACTTGTTCAAACGACCATTAGCAATGTTGTTGATCATGTTCTCGTTCAAAGAAGCAGCCTTCTCCTCAGCAACAGTCTTCTTGATATTGCGAGCCTCTTCAGCCTGCTCAGGTGTCAACCAACCCTTCTTGGTGTTGCTCTCGATGTGATCCTCAGAGTCAACGTGAGCTGGGTTGATGCCAGCCTTCTTGAGAGCAGCGTTCACTGCCTTCTCTACGAGCTCTTCCTTAGTCTTAGCGACAGCTACCTCAAGCTCCTTCTTCTTAGTATCCTCAGAAACAGAAGACTCGTCGAGAGCTACAGGACGCATAGCAGCTACCTGCATTGCTACCTTGTGGCCAGCCTCTTCGTTGTTCTCGTTGAGCTGAACCATAGTACACAATGTGTGCTTGCCCATGTGGTCGTAAACTGAGATGTTGTCACCCTCCAAGAAGTTGTAGCCATCGAGCTCCATCTTCTCGCCAGTGATACCAGAGCGATGCTTAACAGCAGTCTCAGCGTCATCACCAGAAGCGAGAACCAACTTCTTAACCTCGTCGAGGCTCTCAGCCTTGGCAGCGATAGCAGCGTCGAGGATTTCCTCGGTCATGCCGATGAAGTCCTTACCAGCAGCAACGAAGTCAGTTTCACACTTAACGGCAACCATTGCAGCGAAGCCATTTGCACTCTTAACGAGTACGCAACCATTAGAAGTCTCACGGTCAGAACGCTTAGCAGCGATAGCAAGACCACGCTCACGAACGAGCTCGATTGCCTTCTCGATATCACCATCAGCCTCTGTCAAGGCCTTCTTGCAGTCTGCAAGACCAGCACCAGTCATCTTACGAAGCTTCTGGATCTCAGCTATTGTAACAGCCATAATCTTATTTATTTTATTTAAATTGTTAAACCAAAATTACTCAGCCTCTTCCTTGCGTGCAGCCTTCTTCTTAGGCTGGTCCTTCTGCTCAGCGGCAGCCTTGTCGTCAGCCTTCTCAGCCTTGCGCTCCTCGAGACCCTCAGCGATTGCACCGCAAACTGCAGCGAGGATAGCCTCTACTGAGTCCTTAGCGTCATCGTTAGCTGGGATAACGTAGTCGATATTCTTAGGATCAGAGTTGGTATCTACGATACCGAATACAGGGATACCAAGACGGTTAGCCTCCTTCACAGCGATGTGCTCCTTCATTACGTCTACAACGAAGAGTGCGCTTGGGAGACGAGTCAAGTCTGCGATAGAACCGAGGTTCTTCTCCAACTTAGCACGCTGGCGGCTAATCTGAAGCAACTCGCGCTTAGAGAGGTTAGAGAATGTACCATCGTTCAAAAGCTTGTCGATGTTTGTCATTTTCTTCACTGCCTTGCGGATTGTAGGGAAGTTGGTGAGCATACCACCAGCCCAACGCTCGTTTACGTATGGCATATTTACAGAAGCTGCCTTCTCGGCAACTACGTCCTTAGCTTGTTTTTTAGTAGCGACAAACAGGATCTTCTTGCCCGCCTTAGCAATCGCCTTGAGTTCCTCAGCAGCCTCGTCGATCTTAGCGACAGTCTTGTTGAGGTCGATGATATGAATACCGTTACGCTCCATGAAGATGTAAGGAGCCATTGCTGGGTTCCACTTGCGACGGAGGTGTCCGAAGTGGCAACCTGCCTGAAGTAACTGGTCAAAATTTGTTCTTGACATTTTCTTTTTCTTGTTTAAATGTGTTTACTTTCTTTTTAATTCTAACGATTTAGAATCAGTCGGTGGGTAGTCCCCGATTATTGGAATCTCACCGATTTAGATACTAAACTTAGTTCAGCTATATATAACCTATAATATAATAATAATGTATAGATTAACGCTTGCTGAACTGGAAGCGACGACGAGCCTTTGGCTGACCTGGCTTCTTACGCTCTACAGCACGTGAGTCACGTGTCATGAAGCCTGCGTCCTTCAATACCTTCTTGTCCTCAGCGTCGATCTTAACGAGTGCGCGAGCGATAGCGAGGCGAAGAGCCTGGCTCTGACCGGTGAAACCGCCACCGTCGAGGTTTGCCTTAATATCATACTTACCCTCAGCTTCGAGCAACTGCAATGGCTGCTTTACTACATAGCGAAGGATTGCTGATGGGAAATATGTCTCAATATCTTTCTTGTTGATTGTGATCTTACCGGTACCCTCTGTGAGGTAAACACGAGCTACAGCGCTCTTACGGCGACCAATTGCATTAATTACTTCCATTCTTACCTTAATTATTTATACTGGTTAATATCAATAGCCTTTGGCTTCTGAGCCTCGTGCTTGTGCTCTGTGCCATCATAGATGAAGAGGTTGTCCATCAAAGAACGTCCGAGAGGGCCCTTTGGCAACATACCCTTGATAGCGTGACGAAGGATCTTGTCCATTCCATCAGGACGCTTGCGCAACTCAGCTGGAGTATTGAAGCGCTGGCCACCAGGATAACCAGTGTAACGTGTGTAAACCTTATCAGTCTCCTTCTTACCAGAGAATACCACCTTAGCGGCGTTGATAATGATTACGTTGTCACCACAGTCTACGTGTGGAGTGAAAGTTGGCTTGTACTTACCACGAAGCAACTTAGCAACCTTAGAGCAAAGGCGACCAACAACCTGGTCTGTTGCGTCGATTACAACCCACTCTTTCTTAGCTGTCTCCTTGTTTACGGAGATAGTCTTGAAACTTAATGTGTCCATTTTAAAATTTAAATTTACTACTAAAAAACGTTTTTAATCTTTTTATTCACTTTGGATAGGTGATTCACTAACCGCAAATCCCGGCCACAGGACGTGCTATTAACACACGCTATCCTGGGGACTCTAAGTGTATCCCCGAAATAATCGGACTGCAAAATTACACATTTTTATTTGATTCTGTGTAACCTTGCAGTCCAAGAAGTGTTTTTTTATATATTATTAACTAAAACACAACTAATCTTCTAAAAATCAGCATATTTTCATTATCGGATGAACAGAAGCTCACGATACTTTGGCAATGTCCAAAGCTCGTCAGCCACGAGGAGTTCGAGCTTGTCTATCTGATAACGGATTTCCTCCATCTTCGGAGCCACCGTATCGTGATAAGCCACAGCCTTCTCGCGTTCGCTCTCAATCTTGTTGGCCACCTTGCGGGCATTGACGAGTGCTTCCACACCACGTTCGATGGTCTCGGTGCGCTCGGCAATCTCCTTGATAATCTTCACGTTGCGGGCAGTCAGTTTCTTGCCTTCCTCGCCACCGAAGATATTGATCATGCCTTCCACGTTCTTTGCCAGTCGGCTTTGGTAGTGGGTAGCCACTGGGATGATGTGGTTCATCGAGAGGTCGCCCATCACACGTGCCTCAATCTGAATTTTCTTTGTATAGGTCTCCCACTTCACCTCATTACGAGCCTTGAGCTCGCTCTCGCTCATCACGTTGGTCTTGGCAAACATCTCGATGCTCTCCTTGTCGAGGTAGCGGTCGAACACCACTGGGCAGGAAGCCTCGCAGTCCAAGCCACGCTTCTTAGCCTCATCCTTCCACTCGTCGCTATAGCCGTTGCCATCGAAGCGGATAGGCTTGCAAGTCTTAATGTCCTCGCGTACAATATCTATAATAGCAGATGTCTGGTCCTCGCCCTTGGCTATCAAGGCATCCACACGAGCCTTGAAGTTTTCGAGTGCCTCAGCCACGGCAGCGTTGAGCACGATGAGCGCAGAGGCGCAGTTAGCCTCACTACCTACGGCACGGAACTCGAAGCGATTGCCCGTGAAGGCGAATGGAGAGGTACGGTTGCGGTCGGTGTTATCTATCATCAACTCCGGAATCTCAGGGATGTCCAGCTCCATTCCCTTCTTGCCAGCGAGGGCGAAGAGTTCGTCCTTGTCAGCCTTCTCGATATGGTTGAGCAGGTCGGTGAGCTGCTTGCCGAGGAAGGAAGAGATGATGGCAGGTGGTGCCTCGTTGGCACCGAGTCGATGCGCATTGGTAGCGCTCATGATGCTTGCCTTCAAGAGGCCGTTGTGCTTGTAAACGCCCATCAAGGTCTCCACGATGAAGACCACGAAACGGAGGTTGTCCTCCGGGGTCTTGCCTGCGGCATGGAGCAACACGCCGGTATCGGTGCAAAGACTCCAGTTGTTGTGCTTGCCCGAGCCGTTCACGCCAGCGAATGGCTTCTCGTGCAAGAGCACACGGAAGCTATGCTTGTGGGCCACACGTTTCATGAGGCTCATCAAGAGCATGTTATGGTCTACGGCGAGGTTGCACTCCTCATAGATAGGAGCCAACTCAAACTGGTTAGGAGCCACCTCGTTATGGCGGGTCTTGCAAGGAATGCCGAGTTCGAGGGCTTGGATTTCAAGGTCCTTCATGAATGCCTGCACACGTTCAGGGATGGTTCCGAAATAATGGTCGTCCATCTGCTGGTTCTTTGCTGAGTCGTGTCCCATGAGAGTACGACCCGTGAGCATCAAGTCAGGGCGAGCTGAGTAAAGGCTTTCGTCCACGAGAAAATACTCCTGCTCCCAACCGAGATTGGTCTGCACCTTCTTCACGTTAGGATAGAAATAGTGGCACACTTCGGTAGCCGCCTCGCTCAAAGTATGGAGCGAACGGAGCAAAGGAGCCTTATAGTCCAAAGCCTCACCGGTGTAAGAAATAAAGATGGTAGGGATACAAAGGGTATCGTCGATGATGAACACAGGCGATGTTGGGTCCCAGGCAGAATAGCCACGAGCCTCGAAAGTGTTGCGGATACCGCCGTTAGGGAACGAGCTGGCATCAGGTTCCTGCTGGACGAGCAACTTGCCAGAGAATTCCTCTATCATACCACCCTTTCCGTCATGCTCTACGAAAGCATCGTGCTTCTCGGCAGTGCCCTCGGTCAATGGCTGGAACCAGTGCGTGTAGTGAGTTACTCCGTTTTCCTCAGCCCAAAGCTTCATGCCCGCAGCCACGGCATCGGCAATGGAACGATCCAGACGAGTACCGTTGTCTATCACATCGATGAGTTTCTCGTACACATCGGATGGCAGATACTTGTACATCTTCTGACGGTTGAATACATACTTGGCGAAGTACTCCGAAGGACGCACCTTAGGCACCTCCACCTCAACAGGTCTTTTCTTAAAGGCCTCGGCTACAACCTCAAATCTCAAATTAGCCATTCTTTTATTATTTATATTAAGTTTGCGAGTGCAAAGGTAATAAATAATTGGCAATTTGCTATCATATCAGCGATTTTTTAAACAAAAATCACTAAAAAAGCCACTAAAGGCTACAAAATCTGTCGATAAGCTTCTTTCTGAAGAGTCTTCCCACCTTCACATAGTCGAGCATGTCGAAGGGGGGATAAAAATGGCATACGTTATCAACCACCTCTATCAGATAGTCCATGTTGATGATGAATTTCTGGTTTACTTGCACAAACTGACCGTCGAGTTCCACCAAGGCATCGCTCTTCACACAGCGTTTCAGGCGGATGGGCTGTTTGCTGCCAGCCACGATGACCTCCCAGCAACGCATCTCATGATTGTACTGGAAGAGACCGATGTCGCGCTTGTCGATGAGTTTGAAATCGAGGGTGTTGGTGTAGAGCAAGAACTTGCCACCTTTCTTGCGCTGGACGCCATCGGTTTCGGATTCTTTCGCTACGGGAACCGCTGCTTCCTGAAGTCGTTTCATGATGGTGGCGAGCTCCTCCGGGTCGATGGGTTTGAGCAACACGTCGAAAGCTTTCTTGCGGAAGGCGGGCAAGATGAATTCGTCGTAGGCGGTATACATCACCACCCGGCACTGGCCATGGGTGAAGGCTGCGATGCGGTCGAGGAAATCCAATCCCGAAATATCGGGCAACTGGACGTCGAGAAACAATACGTCAGGTTGGTGCTGGTTCACCAGGGCGAGTCCGTCTAGCCCATTGAGTGCCACCCCAGCCACATCCATCTGATATTTCTCCTTGAGCAGCTGTTCTAGGTTCATCCCAGCCACCTTGTCATCGTCCACAATTATTGCTTTCATATACATTATTATATTATATAGTTTTCTTGTTGATAGAGAGTCTCGACTCGCACCCCGTCACCTTACCATCGGCATCGGTTAGGTTGCGAAGGGAGAAGGTCATCTTGCCCCTGCCTCGGTTGTGCTCGTTGAAGATGGTGATGGTCTGGGTTATGATGTTCAGACCGGTACGTTTTTTGCCCACGCTGCGGATGTCGAAGCCTGGTCCGTTGTCTATTACGGCTATCTGGATGGAGCCATCCAAGAGTTGGTCTACCTTCACCTGAAGCAGTTTGCTTCCATCCCAGCCTTTGAGACCGTGGACAAAAGCATTTTCCACCAATATCTGCACAAACATCGACGGCAGGAATATTTGGCCGAGCGGAACATCCCGAGCCACCTCCAGATGGTAACTGAAATCATCACCCAGCAGATATTTCTCCACCTCTACATACTGATTCACAAACTCCAATTCCTCATTCAGCGACACTTCCAAGCGACACGACATGTCGAGGTTGGCTCTTATCAGTTTGGTGAGTGCCAGCAGTTCGTTAGCCTCCTGCTGCCCAGCATTCACAATCTTGTTGTTGAGCACATTGAACACGAAATGGGGCGAGATGCGGTTGCGAGCACTTGCCAACTTGAGCTGCATGATGCGCAACTTGTCTTCTTCCAAACGTCTGCGCGACTGCAACCACTTAAGCACGAATGCCAAGCCCACCAGCAGTACGATAGCCGCCGCAGCCAGAGCTATCAGGTTTGCCTTTCTTACCTCAGCCGTCTTGTGTTCCATCTCTAAGCTATGGTGCAGTCGGAGCGTATCTTGTGTGAATCGCTCCATCACCTCGGAGGCTCGCATGTTCACACGGTTGTGTTCCAGCGAGTCGATCATGGCTTGGTCGGCCTTCAGATTGAGATAGGCAGAGCGGAAATCTCCCTTTGCCTTGTAATATTCCCGCAAATAATGATTGCGTATCTGTCGCAGGTTGAAGGCGATGTCGCTGTCCTTGCGGTCGGGAAATTCCGTCTTTTCCTTGTTCAGAATAACAGAAACAGCAGCCATATTTCCCTTCTTCACCTCTTGTCCGATGTGGATGGTATTGCAGTAGTACACCGCCACGAGGTCATGGTTGGCAGTCATGAATGGTTCTGCCTCTGAGAGGTATTTTTCTGAGAGGGCGATGGAGTCGAGGTTGAGGTACACATCCGCCATGTTGAGCTTGCACAGATACATGTCGAAGGTATCGGTCTTATGATGATGCTCCAAGAGTTGCTTCATCAAGAGAAACTTCTTGAGCGAGTTGGCATAGTCTTTCTTGTAATAATAGTAGTTGCCGTAGTTGTTGAGATAGTAAGCCTGCATGTTGAGCGGCATCTCGTCGAAGTAGCGTTCCGTTTGTTGGAAATACTTCAGCGAGGTGGCGAAGTCGTTGAGCTGCTGATAGATGGTAGCAAGTCCCATGTAGAGCGTGATGTTCTCCTTGCGGGGCAACTGGAGGGAGTCGACGAGGAAGAGTGCGCGCCGATACCAAACCGCCGCCTCTGGCAATTGGTTTTTCGAGACATAGGCATCGCCTAGGTTGGCGCAAATCTTGGGAGTCTGCTCCTTGATGTCGCTTTGGAGCGAATACTCGCAAGCCATGCGGTAAAGTTTCACCTGTCCATCTAGGTTTTTATGAAAGTTGTGATAGTTGGCTGCCTGACAATTGTAGGCATAAGCCAAGAGCGAACAAAGCCGAGGCGACTTGGGTTGACGACTGGCGAAGTCGATGGTGCGGTCGATGTATTCCACCATGGAGTCGGGGGTGGATGAGAGACAGAAATACTGCCCCATCCTCACATAATACTCATAATAGGTGAGACTGTCTTCTGCGGAAGCCATCCCCTGCCCTATCAACCTGCGGACGTGCGGTGATTGCTTTTTCAGCGAGTCGTCGAGACTAGACAGAGACGCAAGCTGACCCTTCCTGGCATTCTGCAGTACATGGCGACGACCGCCACTGCAAGATGCCAAGAGCAAGAATATTGCCAAAAGAGACCAACCTATGTGTTTCATAAGAGATGCTTATCTGCCCTGCTTCCAGTTGAAGAGGTAGTCGATACCATTGATTTTTACCTTCACGTAGAGGTCTACGGCTTTCTTGTCGGAGGTGTAGAGATACCCCGTCACCGCCTCTCCCGGATGCACGGTGGTACGCTCCAAGTAGCCCAAATCCTCAGGTTCCTTGTCGGTAAACTTCATGCGAGTACTCTCGTCGAGCTTACGCATGCGGCAAATACGCTTTTGAAACTCCTTGAGAGTATCGGAAGTACCAGCGTTAAACACCTTGGCGCCCAAGTTGGCGTTGACCGAAGCCTCACGCACACTTCCCAGCACAGCATTCTTCTTGGTATACTTTCTTATCTTCTCGTTGTATTCTTCGGTAGAGACCAACTCGTAGTTCTTACGCTTGTTGTTCTTGAGGGAGTAAATCTCAATCTGTCGTGGGTCGATGTCTACATTGATCATGCTCTTGTTGACAATGAACAAGCCGATTTCTCGATAGTCGCCGATATTGCTGGTGATGGAATTGCTGGCACCTACGATGAGCCCATTTTTGTTGTAGTAAGGCCAAGCTACGCCATTCTTATACTCAGTAGACACCTCTTCTAGCGTAGGAGCCTCCAACACAGGCTGCTTGTCCACGATGCTATATTTAGAATAGTTACCGTCGGCATCCACGATGACGTAGAAGCCCTCGGGCTTGTCGGCCTTGTAAGGGGTGAGCTCGCACACCTTTCCATCTTCGGTAAATGCCGCATACAAGCCGTCTCGCAGTCCATCGTTGACAAAGAAATGCTTCTTGATGTTTCCATTGTTATAATAGATGGTGTACTCGCCCTGCAACTTGCCATCAACGTAGTTCTTCGATTCCTCAACCTGTCCATCCTTAAAATAAGACACAAACTGGTCGGTAAACTTGCTGTTGGAGTCATCGGCCTTATCGAGTTCCAAGAAGCTTCCTTCGCTCTGCAGTTCACCGCTGATATAATAGGTTTTGAACTCCTTGGTCATGGATACGTTGGCTGGATAGAGTGCCAAGCGACAATAGCTGGCGAAAGCCTTGTTGCTAGTCACCTTCCAGTTTTTGTTGTAATAGATGGTGTCCACACGGTCTTGAGGGACAACAGGTGCCGGAGATGGCGTCGCCACTGTATCCACCACAACTGGCTTAGCCGTCTGTGGGGGCATAGGCAACGTAACAGCCTTGTTGTCTTGCTGTTTTTCCTCGGCAGCGACATTGTCTTTCACCACCACTTTCTTAACCACTTTTTTTTTGGCGCCCCCCTTCCTACTCTGTGCATTGACCGAAGTAGAAAATACCAAAATAGCAGCAAACAGGGTGAAGCACCTCATTCCAAAGTTATTTCTAATACTCATTATATCTATACGTGTTTATGTTGGTTGTGATACATTTACTTTTCCATATTGAGTGCAAATATAATAAAAATTCGCCAAAAAGGCAAATCTTTCAAGTTAAAATCCTATTTTTACACGCCACAAATCAGAGAATAATCAGAGACAGAATAAAAATAAGCACAAAATAAAATCACTTAATCACCCGTACAAAACGAATAAACACGAAATCTGGCACAAAAGACAATCCCTTGCAGCTAAAAGCCACAAGGGATTGTCTTATCTTGGTTAGAAGCGGTACACAGCAAAGCTGTTTGGCTTCATTTTCACATTCAGCACATTGCCCTGTGCCTGTACATCGGAAACCACTGGCACTACAACATTCTTGTTGTCTATCTTGTTCTCTGCCTGCAAATTGTCGGCATGAAGCAAAGTCAACTTACCTGCCTTCAAACTCTTCAAGCCATTGAAGGTGACATTGATTTCCTTCTCCTCGTTGGAGGTGTTGGCTATCTTCACAATATAGCTCTTGGTGTTCTTGTCGTAGCAAGCGGTGGCATAAAGACCATCCTTGCCCTCGACAGCCTTGCCATTCTCGGTAAGTTTCAACACGTTGGTACCCTTGTTCAAGCCATAGAGCTGCTGAACATAATAGTTAGCCGAGCGAACAGAACTCAAGTTGTCGAACCAGATGAGGTCTGGACGCCACTGCCATCCCTCTACATGAGCGAAGAGAGGAGCGTAGGTTGCCTGGTAAACCACATCCGCATTGCGCTCTAAGCCTGTCATGAAGGCTGCCTCGGAGAGTGCTGCCTCCCAAGAGTTAGGATCGTTCTTGGCATGAGCGGCATACTCACCGGCAAAGACCTTAGGACCCTTGCGGTCGTAGTTGTCGTAGCGGTTGGCATTGGTACGGAACCATTCTGGGCTCTTATAGTAGTGCTCATCCACGAGGTCGGTCTTCAACTTGCGCATCTGCTCCCAACCGTAGTCGAAATCCTTGCCATCGGCAGAAGGACCAGATGAACCGCAAATCTTCATCTTAGGATACTTGGCACGAATCTGCTTGATAAACTCCTGGAGACGTTCCGGATAGAGAGGTCCCCACTGCTCGTTACCGATACCAATCTGCTTGAGGTTGAATGGAGCTGGATGACCCATGTCGGCACGGAGCTTGCCCCACTTGGAGGTAACAGGACCATTGGCAAACTCGATGAGGTCGAGTGCATCGTCGATATAGCTCTGGAGATCCTTCACTGCCACATGAGCATTAGGATCGTTGTCGTCGTTCTGATACTGGCAAGCCAAACCCACAGAAAGGATCGGCAATGGCTCTGCGCCAATTTTCTCCGAGAGAAGGAAATACTCATAGAAGCCCAATCCCAAAGACTGATAGTAGTTAGGGAAGAGGCGATGTGGGAAGGTATCTCTCCAACGGTTCTCATTCAATGGACGGTTCTCTGGAGCACCCACTGAGTTTTTCCATTCATAGCGAGTGTCGAGGTCGGTACCCTCCACGATACATCCACCAGGGAAACGGAACACACCAGGGTGAAGGTCGGCGAGATCCTGAACGAGGTCGGCACGAAGACCATGCCAGTTATCCTCTGGGAAGAGAGAGACATGGTCGAGGTCAACGCTCTCGCTACCTTTCTCCAAATATACTCTGAGCAAACCCTTGGCATCGGTCTGAGGAGAAGTCAAGGTGGCTGTCAGTTTCTGCCACTTATTATTAGTGATGTCGATGGTCTGCTTGGCAATGACATCGTTCTTGGAATTGACGAGTTCCACACGTATCTTGCCTTTCTTGCCATCTACGAGATGCAGACGACCATAGACTGTAAAGTCATACTTCATATCCTTCTTCAAGCCCATGCCGAAGAAGCCATGGTTCTCAAGACCCGTCTGCTTCTCACGAGCGCCCGCACTCTCCAATGTCACATAGTGAGGATTGCGAGAGAAGGCCGGCTTCAAATCATTGACGGTTACATTACCGAAGGTATTCCATCCCATCAAGCGCTGAGGAAATTCGAACGAGCGGTTCTCTACCATCTCTGCATAGAGACCACCATCCGCGCCGAAATTGATATCCTCGAAGAAGATACCATACATGGTAGGTTGGATTTCTACACCAGGCTTGTTGGCCTGAACTGCAAACTGATGCTGGGCGAAAGCTCCGAGCGAAGACATCGCCAACAATGCGGCTGCGAAAATTTTAGCTTTTCTCATATCTGCTGTTATTATTGTTTTATAGGTTTATATTTACCATTATCTTGCGAGACACATTATTTATCGTAACATCATCTCGGTTGCAAAGATACAAAAAATCCACCCTATAAGAGGTGGATTTTCTGTCTAAATATATTGGATTTTGGTTATAATCCTATCATTTTCGTGCTTTTCCCATCATTATTCTTCATTTTGCCTGTGGAAGAATACTGAATTTGAAAGCTTTGTTACCATAATGAATGCGATACTTCTCCAATGGCCAAGCCCCCCAAGAGTTCTCTCCTGCCACACCGCTATGCTCTCCGTCGAGGAAGAGATTGGTGAACTTCGACTTCTTCAGATTGAAGCTATGACGCTGTTCCTTCTCATCGCCATCGTCCAGTTCCTCTGTATCGAAATGGATGGCAGAGGCATAGAAAGGACGACAAGCCTTCACCTGCAATCCGAAGCCTGCGGCGTCGGTTTGTTTCCACCAGCGCATATCGCTCTTGGTGCCACTCTCCTGTGGACGGATGTATGGGAAGTACTGATTGTCGGCATCATCCTCGTAGATACCGAGACGCATACAGTCTTTGCGGTCGCTATAGTTTTCGATAGGACCACGACCATAATACTGGCTCTTGTCCATATCGTATGGCAACTGCATCAACATACCGAAACGGAACAAGTCGCTCACCTTAGCAGTATCGCTGGCGGCGAAATCCTCAGTTACATCGAGCTTGCCGGTATTAGCCTCCAAGCGATAAGTAAGGGTCAACTCGCCCTTCACCTCTGGCATTGCATAGACGGCACAGATGCTGGCGGTGTTCGCTTTCTTGTCGGTCTCCACAGCCACACCCTTGATGTTCATCTGAGGATTTTTCCATACCTTGAACTTCTTCTGCAAACCTGCACCGAAATCATTATCGGTAGGTGCACGCCAGAAGTTTGGCTTCAAGGTTCCACCTTCACCAAGTAATGACTTGCCTTGGTAAGCATACTCGGAGATGAGACCTGTATTGCGATTCACCTTGAGGGTAATGTCCTTGGTAGAAACCACGATATTCTCGTTTTTCTTCTTATCGTCCACCACCTTCATCTTGACATTTTTCACCTTTTCCTTGCTTGCCTTCGCATCGGTCTTGGCGCAACAAGAAGCTGCCCCTTCTGCCTTGCAGCAACTCTTCTGCTGGATAGGCAACTGTGCATAAGCCACAACCTGGCCATCCTGCATCAATGGCTCAGCCTTTTTGAGCTTGAAATCAAGATTGAGCAAGACCTCCTTGCCCTCTACATTCTCCAAATCATAAGGGATGGCGATGGCTTTGGTTTGCTGAGGAGCCACATCAAGATCGTTGATGATGCCCTGCTGCAACACCTCGCCATTGCTGAGCACTCGCCATTCCATAAGATAGTTGCTCAAGTCACGGAAGAAATTCTCGTTATAGACATTCACTTCCTTCTTGGCTGCATCTTTCCAGGTTGCCCAAATGCTCTGATACTGATAAGCCACCTCATAGGCATGAGGATTGAGCTGGCGATCGGGACCGACGATACCATTGCAGTTGAAGTTGTTGTCGCTTGGGTCGTAATTGTTATAATCGCCACCATATGTGTACTCTATCTTACGAAGCTGCTCATTGCTCAAGCGAGTAGGGTCGCTGATAGTCATAGGAGCCAATATCTTGCGGTGCAACCCCTGGTCAACGAAATCCCAGTCGAAGCCACCCTGGAAGATAGGATACTTGCGTATCAAGTCCCAGTATTCCTTGAGGTTACCGCCAGAATTTCCCATCGTATGGTTATACTCGCATTGGATGAGCGGCTTGGTGCTATTAGGGTCCTTGGCATAGCTCTCGCAAGCTGCCACAGGATAGTACATTGGGCAGAAGATGTCTGTTCCTTCTCCCCTACCAGCCTGCTCGAACTGCACAGGACGGCTCTGGTCTTGACTCTTAATCCACTTGTAAGCATTCAAGAAATTGTCGCCCATCGAAGTCTCGTTGCCCAAACTCCAAGTTACCACACTTGGGTGATTGAAGAACATGGACACATTGTGCTGATTGCGCTCCAATATCTGCTTGGCAAATATCGGTTTCTTCGTCCAGGCATCCTTGCCATAGCCAAAGCCATGGCTTTCCTGGTTGGCTTCAGCCACGAGATAGATTCCATATTCATCACAGAGGTCGTACCAGCGAGGGTCGTCTGGATAGTGGCAAGTGCGCACAGCATTGATATTCAAGCGTTTCATAATCTTGATATCTTGTATCATACGTTCCAGGCTCACTACATAACCTCCATCAGGGTCTATCTCGTGACGGTCGGCTCCCTTGATAAGCACAGGCTGTCCATTCACCAAGAACTGCTTGTTCTTGATTTCCACCTTGCGGAAGCCCACCTTCACAGGAGTGACACTCACGCCCTGGATGCCCTTGGCTGTTGAGTTGCCAAGAATGGTATGGAGGGTATAGAGGTTAGGAGTCTCGGCCGACCATTTCTTCGGATTCGAGAGTTGCAGAGTGCAATCAGCCTTGCCGTTTTTCGATTTCACGATTTTCTGCAACACCACCTTTCCAGTCTCGCCATCATGCAACTGATAAACGACAACAGGATTGCCCTTTACCTTGGCTTGGATGTTGAGCACACCATCTTGATAGTTGTTCACCAAATCGGGAGTCACTCGAATATCCTCCAACTGCAAGTTGGCATTACGAGCAAAGAGATAGTTTTCACGAGCCGGACCGCTCAAGCGCCAGAAGTCTTGGTCCTCACACCAAGAGCCATCGCACCAACGAAAAGTTTGGAAAGCAATGAGATTCTTGCCTTTCTTCAGATAAGGAGTGATGTCAAACTCTGCGGCGACCTTACTGTCCTCGGCGTATCCCGCGAACTTGCCGTTCACATAGAGATAGATATTGGATGTGACACTACCAAAATGAGCGATGACTTGTTTGCCATCCCAGTCGGCAGGAATATCTACGATGCGGCGGTAGGAACCTACATGATTGTCCTTGGTAGGAACAGCTGGTGGCTGTTCGTTGAAATGTCCACGCCAAGCAAAACCCACATTCACGTATTCAGGATCGCCATAGCCATTCATCTCCCAGTTGCCTGGCATCATGATGTTCTTCCATTGCGAATCGTCAAGTCCTTCTTTATAAAAGTCTGTGGGGCGTTGGTCTGCATTAGCTACCCAACTAAATTTCCACTCACCATCCAGAGAGAGGAAATTCTTGCTTTTTGTCTTGTCGACATTGCCTTTGCCTGCCACTTCGCCAGGAGCAAATGTGAAGAAACTTGTGTGCAAAGGGAAACGATTAACGGCATTCACTTGTAGATCATGCCACTCTGTGTAAGTAGGCTGCTGAATCGTCGCCTTATTCAACGACTTAGTGGTAGCCTTCAGCTTTTGTGCACCGAAAGCTACCATTGCCAGACTAGCCATACCACATGTTATGAAAAATCTTTGTCTCATAATTATAGGCTGGTTTTTTTGATTGTATTTATATAATAAGGTAATTAAATAATTACTTACCTTCTAAGTATCGATCATATTCGCAAGCGGCGAGCAACATGGCTCCCACTCCAAAGTTTGCCTGCGAGTTGGCATCCACGGTTTGTCCTGGGATGGCACGCTCGCCGATAGGTTGTACATAGCCCACCTTGCCATCAGGCTGCACCGCAGTCTTGGTGAGATAAGTCCAGGCACGGTCTATCACCTTCTTGTAGTCTTTCTTGGCGAGATAACCATTGTTTACTCCCCAAAGCATGCCGTAGGTGAAGAAGGCTGTACCGCTTGTCTCTGGACCTGGAGCATGGCCTGGATCCATCATCGAACGAGTCCAATAGCCCTCAGGCTGCTGAATCTCAGCCACAGCCTTTGCCAGCTTCTGGAACTTATCCACGAAGAACTGGTAGTGCTTGTAATCCTTAGGCATGTCCTGCAACACCTTCGCTAAACCAGCGAGCACCCATCCATCGCCACGAGCCCAGAAGTCCTTCTTTCCGTTGGCACTCTTATGCTTAGGATAGACATACTTGCCATCACGGAAATAGAGATTGGTCTCCTTGTCGAGCATGATCTCGTCGGTGGTTTGGAGGTTATCGTAAAGTTTATCAAGATACTTCACATCGCCTGTCAGTTTATACATCTTGGTCATCACAGGCATCACCATGTAGAGGGCATCGCTCCACCACCAGTAATCTGTAGGCTCGGAGTAAGCCTCATAGTGCATCACTTCCTTGGCACGCTTCACCATATATTCGGATGCAGCAGCATTGCCCTTGGCTGCCTCGATGTTATAGAGGTCGATGTAAGTCTGGAAGCAAATCTGCCAGTCGCCGAAGAGAACATGATCTTTGCCCTCGCCGTATGGCTTGTACTTCCATTTAGCTGGATTAGCCTCTGTGGCTCCCGTCCAGTCATTATGCTCTGCCCAACGAAGGGTATAGTCGAGCATCTTCGGGTCTTTGAGGAGTTTATACACCTCCATATTGCCAGTATGATAAGCGGCATTGTCCCAAAAGGCACGAACCTCAGGCTTGTTGTTAGCCTGCCAATAGTTGTTGACCTTGGTTATCAGTTCTACCACCTGTTCATGATTCCACTTTTTGGAAACCTTGACTTCCTTCTTAGCCTTGGCTGACTTAGCAGGCTGCTCTGCGCTCAAAGGCAAAGCCAAGATCGCAACCGCGAGAATAAGAAATATCTTTTTCATTTTTCTTGCTTTAAATAATGCTTTTTGTTACCATTTATCGGAAGTTCCGATTTCGTCCTTCCACTGGTGATCTTTAGGGAATGGTTGGTTGTTCCAGGCCTTCACCTGTGTCCAAGGCTGTGCTGCATCCGTCCAGAAAGGATGGTTGGCTGGCAAGCCAAGAGGCATGAAGGCGAGAGTTGTCATATAGAGCGAACCATTGTTGGTGTACCAATCAGCTACATTCTTCTGGTTGGTTCCGCAGAAGCCGATGCTCAGATAGCCCTTCTCATTGAAGTTGTTCTCCTGGTCGAACATACGATGCAACACCTTGGTGAGGGCTGCACGCACCTGGCCATTACTCAAATCGCTAGGCAATTTCTGATACCAAGCCAACAAGGCAAGTGGCTGCATCGTTGCCATACGATAAGGGATACTGCGACCGAATGCAGGGAAGGTTCCCTCTGGAGAGATGAATCTTTCCAAAATGATGCTGTACTTCTGACAACGTTTTAACTCTCGGTCATAATACTTCTGATAGTCGAGACGAGTGTTCGCCTTGGCATCTATCATTGCCTGAAGGGTCTCCAAGTACATCGGATGGAACACATAGCTGCTATAATAGTCGAAGGCAAAGACTGGACCGTCAGAATACCATCCGTCTCCTACGTACCACTCCTCCATCTTGCGGCAAGCCGAGTTAACACGATACTGGTCGTAATCGCCTCCCGCCTTTGCCATGAAGCTCTCGATGGTAGAAGAGAAGAGCAACCAGTTGGTGTATGGAGGGTCGATGTGGCGAAGCTTGGCAAACTCGGTCAAGTAACGCTGCTTGGTCACCTCGTCCAATGGTTTCCACAAGGTATCGTATGCACGGAGGAAGCTCTCGGCTATGTAAGCGGCATCCACCAAGTTCTGTCCACCGATACCCCAGCAGAGATAGTCTGGACTCTGAGGGTCAACGGCATTCTTGTAAGAAGCCAAGGCCCACTCACGTAGCTGCTTGCGCTGTTTGCCCTCGGCGGTCTCATCATCTGGGAGTGTGAGCCAAGGAGCCACACCCGCCATCAATCGTCCGAAGCACTCCATATAGAGCACCTTCTTGTTGCGGTTGTCGAAGCTTGGGCTGAATTCGGTCTGCATATTCTTCTGAAGTTCACCCTTCGCCATGTTCTCCAAAACAGGCTGAGCCATTTTGTAGGCTAGCGCACACCAATATTGGCGGTCGCTCTGCTGTACGACTTTTTTCTTGGCAGCACTAATTCCCATGAAAGGGATAAGAGCCAAGAGGATGGTCATCATGATACCTTTATATATATAATTCATAGATAGTTGTGAGTTTGTAAAATGTTTATTTGATAGTTATACGAATGCAAGTTGCGAAACACTGAATAAAATTCAGCATTCGAACTGCAAATATATGAAAAATTAGTCAGAAACAAGCAGAACGACCGTATATTTTATTGTTTTTTCAACACTGGAGCACCATTTTCCCAAGAAATCGGTATCCAAAGGTGTCTACTGTCGCTCAAATGCTTCGGATTCCACATATCCGCCATAAACACATAGTCGGCTCCATGGAACATCTTCTTCTGGGCAACGGTCTCCACCTTATATATATAGGTACCCTGCGCGCCGAAGGTTTTGTTGGCACCTTCACCACGACAAGGGTTAGGCAACTCCTCCCAAGGGCCAAAGATGTTTTTCGCCTTGAACATACGTGCCGCATTCGGTGCCCATCCCGTACATCCACTGGTTATCATCCAGTAAGTGCCATCCTGCTTGAAGATTGTTGGGGCCTCGTTTTGTCCTCCTGCCGCCACACGAACATAGGAACCATTGTGCTGCATGTAGTCATCGGTGAGTTGAGCTATCTGGAGCGTCAAGTTGTCCTCGGAAGAATAGATATGATACGCTTTGCCGTCGTCATCGATGAAGATGGTCATATCACGAGCCATCTGTCCTCCCTCGAAGTCACGCATCCAGAACATGCCTCGCTCTATCTGCTTGCGCCATTCTGGGGTCCACCATTTCTTCATCTCAGGGAAGAGAAGCTGATGCTTGAGGTCGGTGGTGTCTGGCTTGGCGAATCCGATAGGATAAAGTCCTGGATTCACTCTGCCCGAGCGAACGAATTTGAAAGGTCCGAATGGAGTCTTGCTGGTAGCCACTGCATAGCGAGCGGCAGCATAACCCTTGCCTTTCAATTCGAGGTGGAACCACATCACAAAGGTCTGTGTCTTCTTATTGAAGAGCACCTTAGGACGCTCGATGATGCAACCGCCCTCAATGTCAGAACCTGCTTCCTTGGATACAGGGAGCACCAAGCCGTGGTTGGTCCAAGACTTGAGGTCTTTCGATGTAAAGCAACTTACGCCGAGCGAGCTGTAAGGCTTGCCATCCTCCGATCGACTCTCGCCGTACCAATAGTAGGTACCTTTGTAGTTGAAGATGTTGCCACCGTGCGCATTGATATGCTTGCCGGTATTGTCCTTCCATACACCGCCGTCCATTGGAGCTTGCGCTAGTGAAGGCAGAGCCGACACCATCATCAACATAAGTAAAGTGAATAGTTTATTCATTGTTGTTGACATTATTAAGTTATTAATTCCTTATTGCTTGTTGTCGAGTGCAAAGGTAGGCAATAAAGCAGACACAATAGTCCAATAATCGGTAAAATGAGGACGGAAATCGTGAAAAAGAACGGAAAAATCGAACATATTGCACCGCAATTTTGTGTGAAACATCCATTTTCCCCTTTCTCCTAGCGAAATAATGATTCATTAATTTTGCACACAACAATATTTTTAGTATCTTTGCAACCGAGATAATCTTGTTTTCGTGTAAATTTCCGCAAACAATAATCTTGTTTTCGTGTAAAATTCCACAGACGATAATCTTGTTTTCGTGTAAAACAACATATTTTGCAACACTATTTACTGATTACATATACGATGAAAAGGAAAATATACAATAAGCTTGTCGAATGGAAGCTACAAAGGAAAGGTGAAACTGCTCTGATGATAGAGGGGGCAAGACGCGTAGGAAAAAGCTATGTGGTAGAGGAATTTGCCAAGAAAGAATATCGCAGCTATATTCTTATCGATTTTAACAGAGTCGGGGAAGATGTCAAACACCTGTTCGACATCTATCTCGACAATCTTGATATGCTATTTATGCACCTGAGCATTTATAGCGGCAAGAAGTTATATCCTAGAGATTCGCTCATCATCTTTGATGAGGTTCAATTTTGTCCACGAGCACGTACCGCAATCAAATATTTGGTTGCTGACGGCAGATACGACTATATTGAAACAGGTTCGTTAATCTCTATCCGAAGAAACACAGAAAACATACTCATTCCTTCGGAAGAGGAAACAATCTATATGTACCCTATGGATTTCGAGGAATTTTTGTGGGCAAATGGAGACCAGATGACAATGGACTTCATCAGAAACCAATTCTCCAACAAACAACCATTAGGTCAAACTTTGCATCGCAAGGCTATGGACTTCTTCAGACTATATTTGATAGTTGGCGGTATGCCGCAAGCTGTCCAGAAATACATAGACACACATAGTTTCGAAGACACGGATAGAGTGAAAAGGCAAATACTTACATTATACAGAAACAGTATTTATGACTATGCAGGCAATTATGCCGAAAAAGTAGCAAGCATATTCGACCAAATTCCTTCACAGCTACAAAAACACGAGAAGAAATTCAAGCTTGCAGACTTAAGCAAAGATGCAAGGATGCGTGATTATGACAGTGCATTCCTATGGTTGAAAGATGCCATGATTCTCAACATGTGCTATAACACTACCGAGCCGAGCATCGGACTTAATATGAAGAGAGAAGATTCCACCATAAAGTGCTATATGGCAGATACAGGCTTGCTCATCAGCCATGCTTTTGACGAGCGTGGCATCATTACAGAAGAGCTATACCAGAAGATACTAAAAGACAAACTGGAGATGAACGCCGGCATGCTCATTGAGAATATCGTAGCCCAGATGCTTACAGCAGCAGGTCATCATTTGTTTTTCTACTCCAATAATGACAGAGAAAACAAAGATTTCAGAATGGAGATAGATTTTCTGATTGCCAAAAGCAAGATAACATCCCGTCACAACATATCACCCATAGAGGTCAAGTCCACTATAAGATACACTACTACATCTTTGAGCAAATGCATCAAAAAGTACGCCAATTATCTCTCAACTCCCTATGTGGTACATACCGCCGATTTAAAAGTAGAAAATGGGATTGTATATTTGCCACTGTATATGGTTCCTTTGCTATAAGATAAACATAGCAAAGCTTATTTGATAGTTTAATAATCTACTAAATAAGGATGTAAATCGTGAAAAAGGGCTGCTTCAACCATAAAGAAGAAGCAGCCCTTTCCATATAACTATTCTAAACCTTACCGTCTATATCAAACGTTCAGTTTTATTCATTCTCTGGGTCATAGACCACCTTATTGGCATCATATACCGCAAGCTCGGCAAGATTGAAGTACTTCTTATCACCAAAGGTCTTGGTAACAACCAAACGAAGGTGAGTGAATGGCTTGCCTGCATCAATTCCATCCGAAGTGTACTCTGCGCCACTTCCAGAAGGAAGACCTGAGAGGATTTCCTTGACACTCTCCCACTGCTCGCCATCATTGCTAATCTGAATATCGAGATTCTCCGGACCTACCTGCGAGCCTGAACGGTTACGATACCAGAACATGAATACCTGATGAGCCTCCTTAAAGTCTATTTGGATATACTGAGGAAGATCTTTCTGAGGACTAGACCAACGAGTATGGAAGAAACTGTTGTAATTATTATCCACCAAGTTTTTGATAGGACCTTCGCTTGGTTCCTGGTCATCCGTACTCAACATATCAGCGGTGACATTGATTTTATCACCCTTTGTATAAGTGATGGTAGCAGGAAGCAAGCCAGACTGTGCCTTCACTTGAACAGGATTACCCGCCTCATTCTTGTCGTTGAATGCCTGGAAAGTAAAAGTGTAGTCACCATACTTTTTCAAAGTATTTTCGATGAGAAGCGTATGAGTATGGATGGAAACCACATTAGTAACTGTCTCTTGGTTGGCTGGATTCACATAAGATATCTTCATATACGAAAAAGATGAATCGGCTGGTACTGTCCAGTTCAAACGAATGGCACCAGGCAGAGCCTCTGATGTCACGGCAGAAGCATCTATGGTCTTTGGAGCACCTATATAACCTTGGTACTCAAATTCGGTGATATTACTATCACAAGAAGCCATGGCTGCCATACCAACTAATGCACTAAATATATATTTAATTGCTTTCATTGTTTTGTCATTATTAATGTTGTTCTACTTGGGATTGCCCTTCCCTATATATTATAAGGGATTGGGGCAATCCTTATCAGTATTGATTATTCCCAACCTGGATTCTGCTTGAAGTCAGGGTTGGTGTGCTTCAAGAGTTCGCTCTTGGCGATAGGGAAGAAATACATCTTGTCGTTCCAACCACGATTCACAGTCTTGCGAGTGTAGGTGAAAGTACCATCATCGTTCTTTGTAATCTTCATCTCTGTGATGGTAGCGAGCTTGTTGCCTTCCTTCCAACGACGAACATCATAGAAACGATGTCCCTCGAAAGCCAACTCCACCATACGTTCGTTCTCGTACTTCTTCCAGAACTCGTCATTGCTCAAGCCCTCAGCCAACTCTGGCATCTTGACATCCTCACGATTGCGAATGACGTTGACAGCCTGACGAGCAGACATTGGGAGATCAGCACTAATAGCATCGGCACTCCCCAAATACTTGAATGTAGCCTCAGCGTAATTGAGATAGAACTCGCCCAAGCGGAAGAGAATCCAAGCATGAGGAGAATTAGTGCTGTTGACAGAAGAGATATTGACAGATCCATCACAGTACTTCTTCAAGTAGTAACCTGTAGGAGTAGCGCCAACTATAGGCTCTCCATTCTTTCCGCCATAGTAAGTTTCAAGAGCATCCCCATTATATGAAGGCCATTTTTTCTCGCCGTTCACAGCAATGGTCATAGCGAAACGTGGGTCACGACCTGCGTATGGATTCTGAGGATCATACTCACTGCCCTCTTCGTTCCAAAGTTTACCAGTCTTCTTGATTTCATAAGCATCAACAAGAGTCTGTGTTGGGCAGTTGCCACCATTACCATTCTCCAAGCCACGTGGATAGTTGTTGTACTCGAAACCATTCTGGTTGCCTACACGGCGAGCGAAGATAACCTCCTTAGCCTGCCAGTTGTTAGAGCCCCAAAGGTCAGAATACTTGCCAAGTTTCAATCCTGCCTTTTCACATTCATCGATAACAACCTTGCTAGCAACTGCTGCTTTGTGATACAATTCCTTATCGTTGTTTGTATTGAAAAGAGGACTAGCCTCATAAAGCAAGGTACGAGCCTTAAGAGCGAGAACTGTAAGCTTGTTGACACGTCCTGTCTCGTTGGCTGCTGCATCATCACCCAAAGTAGAATAATCTACAGGCAGCTTATCAGCTATTGCGTCACACTCACTCACGATGAAGTCCATCACCTCCTTGGCAGAAGTACGTGGAAGTGCATTCGCCTCGTCCTCAGTCAGCACTTCGGTAGTGAAAGGAACATCGCCAAACTTCTCTACAGCTGTGAAGTAGAAATAAGCACGAAGATAGCGAGCCTCATACTGCAATCGCTCGAAACGTGCCATCTGAGCCGCATAATCTTTATTGAACTTGTAGTCAGAGAAATCACACTCATCCTTATGAGCCAAGAAGTAATTGGCTGCTCGAATAGCAGTATAATTGTTACTCCAACTATCCATAGCATTCAATGCACTCCAAGCACCATTGGTAAAATTCTGCACACTACCATTCTTCCAAGAATACTCTGCCTCATCGCACGCTGAAGCGAGCATACCTTTTCCGTATGGGGCAAAACCATCCGCCATTTTACCATAAATATTGGTAATGAAGCCTACTGTATTATCAAAATTGGTAAATACGTAGTCCTTATCGTAATTGGTATATTCATGATAATCCATTTCATCACCGCAAGATGCGAGCAATGCCAAGCAAATCATGCCACCAAATATCTTATTTAATTTCATTGTCGTATTCCTTTAATGTTGATGAATTAGAAACCTAACACAAGACCAAGAGATACCGAGCGGTTTACTGGATAAGTAGCCCCGTAGCACTCTGGATCCAACTCCTTGATATGATCGAAGCAGAGCAAATCTACACCACGAACATACAACTTGGCATTGTTGATGTACTTGGTCTTCGACAAGAGAGACTTAGGGAAGTTGTAGTAAACCTCGACATTTCTCAACTTGAGGAAGGAGCGATCTGCCAACCAAATAGAGTTGTATCGGTTGTTGTTATCATTGGTCTCAGCCGACAAGCGAGGAAACTTTGCTGTCTCAGCGGTAGCAGGAGTCCAACGATTATCGAAGTAATACTGGCCTATATTGGTATTGTTGACCAATGGGCGATACATGGACTGTGTATCCAAGTAAGCTGAATAGTTAGCTGCACCCTGGAAGGTAGCTGTAAAGCCCAAGCCCTTGTATTCCAAACCAAGGTTGAAAGAATAGTAAATCTCAGGACAAGTGGTATTGTAACCCATCTTAACCACATCATCCTCATTAATGATACCATCACCATTCTGGTCTTTGTACTTGATGTCACCAGGCTTTACCTCTGAGAACTGCTGGGCAGGACTATTGTCTATATCTGCCTGGTCCTTGAAGAATCCTACAGCTTGCAAACCAAAGATTTGACCAACAGGATTGCCCGTACGCTTCAAGTAATCGTAAGCACGAGGCTCCTCATACTCATCCTTGATTTCGTTCTTTGCCAATGTATAGTTCACACCAGCTGTCAACTTCAAGTCCTTGGCGATTTCCTTGGCATAGTTAGCGCCAAGCTCAACGCCCCAGCTATCTACAATACCACCATTGATATAGCGGTTACTAGCACCGAGAACGGTAGAAGTCTTACCACCTGCATTCACCCACTGGCGGTCGCGGCGCTGATAGTAGCCATCCACTGTCAGGTTCAAGCCACCCAAGATGGTAGCATCCATACCGATGTTATACTTGTTGGCACGCTCAGCCATCACGTTGGTGGAAGCCAATCGACCTTCAGCCCAGCCACTGGAAGAAGTTGCGTTGTCCTTGCCTACGTAATAACCACTACCACCTCCAAAAGTCTGGTTCCAGTAACCTTCAGTTGGGATGAAGTCAAGGTTGATAATACCCCAAGAAGCACGAAGCTTCAAGAAATCAATGAACGATACGTTCTGCATGAAGTTTTCCTTGCTCAACACCCAAGCCGCAGATACTGTTGGTGAGAAGTTGGTGCGATGACCTGGTGCCAATTTATTAGATGTAGCCAATGACAAAGAAACGTCAGCCAAGTACTTTCCCTTGTAACCATAGTGGTTGTAAAGGGTTGCAGTAGTGCGATACTGAGTATTGTTCTGGCCATTCCAGTTACGATACTCATAGTTCCACATCAATACGGAATTGATGCTGTGGTCGCCAAAACTATGGTCGTAATTGGCACCCACACCAAAGTTGAAGTTACGGTTCTGCCAGTCGAGCTTGCTGTCTTCAGACATCGTTCCATCCTTTCCTCCAGTATAATGAGAAAAAGCTGTAGGCTTACCATCCTTCCATTCGGTAGCAGTATCCATACCATATTTATATTCCTTGGTATGATTTTCCCAATAAGCAGCAATGTTGTCGTAAGCAAATCGTGTCCAAACGCTCAAACCATCTGTCACAGCAGAGAGGTCTTGCTTTAAAGTCATATCAGCAAAGAGAGCACGAGTATGAGCCTTGCTGTAAGCACGTCCTTCGGTCAATGCAACAGGGTTGTAATAACCTGTCCATGTGGTGTTACCACCCCACAAGCCACCTTCAGTCTTGACAGGGAAAGCAGCTGCAGGAATAGTATAAATCTTACCCCACAAATCATCACTAGACAAACCAGGGCGAGAGGCCTCCATCAAAACACCATTGATATTTGCCTCTAACTTGGTGGTTGAAGTCAAGTCGATGTCCAAGTTGGTACGGATGCTTCCCTTAGAGTACTTGTTCTGGGTAGAATAACCAGAATTTTCCTTTGGATGAGCGATGAAGCCTAAGTTACTGATCAAGTTGACATTGGTATAGTAGCGCAAACGCTCGCCACCACCACGGAATGTCAAGTTGTAGATGTCGCTGGCACCATTATTTTTAAAAGTCTCATTGATCCAATCCACATTAGGATAGAGGTATGGAAATTCTCCACTCTTGAAATAACCAAGTTCTGTATCAGAATAACGAGGAGACTTACCATCGCTCGCATATGCTTCGTTCAAGCCTACCGCATAGTCATAAGCATTCACAAACTTAGGACGGCGTGCCTCCCAGTTGAAGGCATGGTCGTATGTAAACTTAATTTCGTTAGTCTTATACTTACCTCGCTTAGTAACAATGTTGACAATGCCATTGGCTCCCTTATAGCCATACAGAGCAGTAGCGGCCGCATCTTTCAACACATATACATTCTCCACTTCTTCTGGAGAAAGAAAAGTAATGTTACGCTCGATTCCATCTACCAAGATAAGTGGTGAAGAGCCATTTAGGCTCTGCAAACCACGTACACAGAAAGAAGGCTCGTAAGATGCATAATCACCAGTACCTTGAAGAGCTGTCAAACCAAGCACACTACCACTGAGCAAAGAGTTACCGATGTTCTTGGAAGAACGCTTGTTAAACTCATCATTCGACGCACTTGCCACAGACACAGTAGATTCCCCTACATTCTGCTTGATGCCGAAACCTAATTCTACAGGACGGCTAGCATAATCCATCACTACCTTGATTTCCTTATCGCCATTCAAAAGCACAGTCTTTTTCGACTTGTCAGGAGCATCTATCACTAACATATCATTGGCATTGGCGCCAATCTCAAAGGCACCATTTTTATCGGTATAAGCCTTGATGAGCTTATTATTTTGGATTTCCACCAAGGCACCAGAGACTGGATTTCCCATCTTATCGACCACCACACCACTTACATTGCCATTCTGGGCAAACGCAGCAGCACTAGCCAAAAGCACCGAGGCGAATAATATATGTCGTTTCATATCAATGTAAAATTTATAATTTATAATTTACAATTAATAATTGTTCATGAGGCGTGGCATCGAATTACCAACCTGGGTTTTGAGTCAAGCCATAGCCCTTGTTGATTTCTGTAGAAGGGAATGCATTGAGATACCACTTGTTATCCCAGTTAGTCCACCAAGAACGAGCCACGTTGCGAATCTCGAACTTCTCGAATCTATAGTGAGTAGGATAGTTCTTCTCATAGCCATCATTTCCTTCCTTGATTCCTTGCCACTGGAAATTGTAGTCCTTGCCATCTTTTTGGCGATACATGCGCAAACCATGCAAAGGCTTCTGGAAAATATCGGCACGACGATAACGAATCAGGTCAAAGAAACGAGTTTCCTCAAAACCAAGCTCTACTGCACGTTCTTTCATCACTGCATCAATAACAGTCTGCTTATCGCTCCAATTCTTGGAAGTATCAGATTCTTTCAAGCCTTTCAAACCTACACGGGCACGTACAACGTTCACATTATCAATAGCTTTGTCAAGCTGACCGTTCTGCGCCAAAGCTTCTGCATAGATGAGATACATCTCTGCCAAGCGGAGATAAGGCCAAAGGGTCACACGGTTGCGCTCATTGTTATAGTAGAACTTATTGTTGGCGAAACCAGTAGCAAACTGACCACTCTCTGATTCTCCTGCTCCATCACCACCATTGGTACCCTTATACCAGTTCTCATAGCGATTGCCACTATAGTTACCGTTGTCGTTCATGGTCTTCTGAACACCATTCACAATCATGGTTTCATAGAGTCGAGGATCACGTGTCAATTCGAAATTCTTGCTTGGGTTCACAAACATCGTGTCAGGATCTCCAGCCAAAGTCTTGTCCAAATCAAATGGACGACCATCCTTCCAATCGAACATCTCCATATATTCGGCTGTAGGTGTATATCCACCATTTCCATTCCAATCCTGGAAAAGATAGTTCCAAGCCCAGTTGTCTCTAAATCTTACACGAGTGCTTAGAAGCATTTCTGTTGTACCACGATTAGAATATCCTTTGCGGAAAGCTGCACGATACTGACCAGAGGTAGGATTTTCCTCTTCTGCCTGTACCAACTGATAATAGCCATCAGTTCCCAACTCATTGAAGAACTCCTGACAAGCGGTCAAACATCTTGTCCAACGCTCTGCGCTGTAATTGCCGTACCAAGCCTGATGTTTTTGGTTAGCCTCGTCAGCTTCAGTGCCAGCGTATGGCTGATCATTATTAAACAAAGGAGAAGCGGCAAAAAGCAAAATCTTACACTTCAATCCCATAGCCGCCGCCTTGGTGAAACGTCCATCCCAGTTAGTCTGCTCGGACTCATCAAGATTCCAAGGAAGATTAGGAGCAGCCTCATCAAGCAAGCCTACCATGAAATTAACAGTCTCTTCCACTGTACCACGAGGTAAATCGTATGTACCTTCAGTACCTGAGAAAGAATTCTTAACAATAGGAAGACCACCAAAGTGACGGAACATGTCAAAGTAACGAGAAGCAATGATGCACTTAGCTTCCGCCTTCAAGCGATTTTTCTCACTTTCCTCCATATCAGGAGTCTGATCTACATTCTCCAAGAAGATGTAGGCTGCACGCACACCTTCCCAAACTTTCTCATTGGTGTAACCAAACTTACCTCTATCTCCTGCTTTGTAAGCACCTGAATAGTAAAGGCGGTTTACATCATCCCAAGAGTTATGGCTATGCCAGCAATCAGACAATGCCTCGAACACACCTGTATTCATCTTAACCTGCACACCGCCATCCCAATAGAATGGCAGTCCATAATACATATAAGAGTACGTCTTCCAAAGGAAGTCGCGAGTATATTCCGCATTATTGAAAATAGTATCCTTAGTGACATCGCCACTAGGAGCCTTTTCCAAGAAAGAATCACCAAACTTCCAGTCATCAACACAGCTGGTAGTCATGGATGACAGTGCAAATGCGAAGAATGCACCTATTAATAATTTATGTAGTTTCATAATTGTCTATATTTTTAGAATCCAACCTTCAAACTCAAAGAGAATGATCTTGTCAATGGATAAGATGGACGAGAACTTGTACGAGACTCAGGGTCGCCCCACTTAAAGTCTGTGATAGTAAAGAGGTTATATCCACTCAATGCCAATGTCAAGTTGTTCATCTTAATTTTCTTCATGAATGGGAAGTCGAAATGGTATGCAATCTGTGCATTCTTCAAGCGCAAGTACGAAGAGTTCACCTCATAAAGCGTAGAAGCAGCATAGTTGTTGCTGGCATTCGTCATGGTGGCACGTGGATACATTGCATCACTGTTGTCCTTGCCCTCTTGCCAAGTATGGTCATACTGATACTTCAACAAGCCCTTCTGACCTGTATCTCCCAATGGCTGGCGGAAAGTTTCATCCAACATACGGCTTACATTCCAAGCCCCAGTCCACTGTGTGCTGACTTCTAAGTTCTTCCAACGGAAACCGAGATTGACACCAATCACATACTCCGGGTCATCGGTATGCCCCAGCTCATAAGAAAGGTCGTTCGCATCAATCTGACCATCCTTGTCCAAATCCACATAGATGGCATCTCCATACTGCAGCGTTTGCTTATGGTCAGGGATGTGCTCACCAAACTCAGCGAAATACTTCTCGTCGGAATCTTTCTCGTAGAACCCCCAGAACTTACGAATAGAGCGAGAACCGATACGGTGTCCCTTTTGTTCCATCCAAGGATAGTTTTGAGGAGCCTCATATAACTCCTTGATTTCATTCTGGTTATAAGACAAGTTACCTTCTACCCAATACTGGAAGTTCTTGCCTATCTTATCATTCCATTTCAAAGAAAGCTCATAACCCCAACTGTCCACCTCACCAAGGTTGGCTGCAGGCAATGTAAAACCTAGAAGGCCTGGAGCAATACCACTACGAACCAAAATGTCGGTACGGTGCTCCTTATAGTAGTCGAATGTTGCCTTCAATCGGTTATCAAGCACATTCAAATCTACACCATAGTCTTGCTTGAAAGAGTTCTCCCAAGTAACATCGGCATTGTTCTTGCTAGATTCCCAGGCTCCTGCTACAAAATTGCCAGTATTCACACCAAAGTTATAACCATTACCTGTAGAATATGGGTCGGCTAGATACATAAATCGGCTGCCACCAATCTGATCATTACCTACAAGACCCCAAGATGCACGAAGTTTGAAGTAATCAACCACCTTTTTCAAAGGCTTGAAGAATGGTTCCTCACTGACAATCCAACCAATAGACCCAGCAGGGAAGAAGCCATAGCGCTTGCCCTTGGCAAAGTTCTCAGAGCCATTGTAGCCAGCATTAAACTCTGCCATATAACGGTTGTTCCAGTCGTAAGTGACACGACCTACCATTCCGACATATCCTCTAGGAATAGAAGAATAAGTGGATGGATAATAATACTTAGACTGATTGTAGAGCACCAATCCGCCAATATGATGCAAACCGAAATTGCGATTATAGTTCAAACTGGTCTCGAAATACCAGTTACGGCCTTTACCAAAGCCCTCACTATATCCCAATTGAGTATCACTACCATTCTTGCGATATTCCACTGTTCCATCAGGTTGCATTACAGGAGTATAATAAGCAGCTGATGCGCCACGCTGCTTAGTAACACTATAACTACTGTTATAAGAGCCTTTCAACTTGAATGACAATCCTTTGGTTATCATATCGAGCTTTTGGTTCAACACAACATCGGCATTCAGTGTATTGGTATTCTTTGACATATATCCCTTGCCATAATAAGAGTCAAGACCTGTTGCTCCCAAGAACGGCATATTGTCACAATCATTATAATCAGTACCAGCCTTTAAGAACTTACCATTGATGACACCTGGACTAGAGAATGGAGTTGCCCAATACAACTTACGGAACAACTGATTGTTATCCTCACCTGAGTAAGGAGTGTTCTTTGTATCCACACGACCACCGAGATTTACGCTAATCGTTGTGGTCTTGGTAACATTAAAGTCTAAGTTCGCACGATAGTTGAATCGCTGATACTTAAAATTGAAGTCGTATGGCAAAGACTGCTGTTTGAAGAGACCATCCTGTGTAAAGGCACCTACAGACACGAAGTAGCGCATACGGTCTGTACCACCAGAAATATTCACATTGTGCTGTGTCTGGATGGCATGGTTCTTGAAGCAATAATCTATCCAATCTGTATCAGGGAAACGAAGAGGATCGGAATGATCCTTAAATTTCTGAAGAATCTGATCAGAAAATGGAGCAGCTGCCGCACCATCGTTCAACTTCTGCATATTATAATAGGTGGCATACTCATAAGCATTAGCCAATTCGACAGTTTGAGTTGGTACGATAACACTCATAGAGGTTGTAGCCGAAATCTTTGCCTTTCCTTCCTTACCACGCTTGGTAGTAACGAGGATAACACCATTGGCACCACGCACACCAAATACGGCTGTAGCCGAAGCATCCTTCAACACGGTTATGCTCTCGATTTCGCTAGGGTCGATATCGTTGAAGTCTCGCTCCACACCATCCACCTGAATCAAAGGGGCTGAATTGTTGGTGGTAGCCTGACCACGTACCAAGATAGTTGCCGCATCAGCTCCTGGCTCACCAGAATACTGTACGGAAGAAAGACCTGGAACAACACCAGAAAGCATGTTGTTGATGGAACCGGTTGGAACCTTCGTCAACTCGCTACCATTGATGTTAGAGATGGCACCTGTCACGGTTACCTTCTTCTGTACACCATAAGCAACCACCTGTACATCTTTTAATACTTGAGAATCATCCTCAAGTACTACATTGATGGCACCACGAGACACTTTCACAGTCTTTGGCTTGCAACCAACATAGGTTACCTGCAAACTCTGACCACTCTTGGCATTCAAGCTGAATTTACCATCGAAGTCGGTAACTGTTGCAATTTTAGTACCAACAACTCGGACTGTTGCACCAATGATAGGCTCACCATTCGTGTCCTTTACCACTCCTTCCACCTGGCCATTCTGCTGCACAGCCTGTATACTGTTCTGTACAGCCAACAACTCCTGTGGCAACAATGTCAACCCTGCTGACATTGCCATCATGAAAAATAGACTTCGTGACGAAGTTTTTAGATTTACATTTTTCATTTAGTTGTATTTTATCAGTTAGTTATTATTTCTAAAATTCTGTTGCAAAATTCGTATTTTTTTGTAATTTACAAGGGAACTATTAGACAAAACAAGGAAACATTTCGCTCATTTTATCAGTTTTTAGTCTGCATTTGCTTAATTTTTCTTATAAACACGGACATAATCTATGTCATAGCACACAGGCAATGAACTCATATCCACCTCTCCGCCATTATCTCCTCCCATGGCAAGATTGAGCAAAATGTATTGAGGTGTCCGAAATGGACTCTTATAATCGCCTAATTTCTGATTGCGAGTATCATCGACATTCACCTTATTCAATAGTTCATCATCTAGATAGATACTTATTTCTTTCTCATCCCAGTCCATACGCCAAACATGAAATTTGTCGCAGAAATAAGGATCTTTCTCCAAGAAATGAGAATAAGGGATAGCCTGAGACTTCCAAGCCGCATTCCATCGCTGATTAGTACCATACGCAAAGTTTGCCAAGATATGAGGAATCCCTTGCTTGTGATAAAACTCCATCACGTCTATCTCACCACCAGATGGCCACTCCCAAGTGCTGCCAAGCAACCAAATTGCCGGCCATGCGCCTTTACTATAAGGTATTCTAGCTCGAACCTCCATCCTGCCATAGAGAAACTCAAACTTTCCTCGGGTATTGATACTCGAAGAGGTACATTCTAGCTTTTTGCCTTCAACTATTCTGCTACCATCTTCAGGACGTGCAGTGATAGTAAGGATGCCATCGTGTATTCGTGCATTGTCTTTTTGATAATACTGCCACTCATGATTTCGCTTGTAACCTTCCTCAAACTGCCATTTCGTGGTATCGGGGGTATCACCATGGTCGAATTCATCATTCCATACCAAGTGATACCCCTCCACTACCTGTGCTTGAAGATTTTGGAGCGAAGCCAAACTTAACAAACCTAATAAACCTAAAATTTTATATCTCATAAGTTAGAAACATTTAATATCATTAGTTGTTGTCGAGTGCAAAATTATAACGATTTGTGTCCAACATAGGCAAAAATAAAGGTTTTCGGGGGAACAATTCGTTAAAAAGTACATATTTAAATGATTTTTCCCTTTTTATGTTTATCTTTGCATCTGCATTTTCGAATTGACCAACTTGAATATATAAGCATGAAGAATCTCTACAGATATATCCTTATCGTTTTTGCATGCCTCGCCACAACAGCGAAGGCACAGGATTTTCCTTATCGTTATCTTCCACCCATCACCATTGCACCTACAGAAGAGGCGAACTGCATGTTCTTCGACAAAGAAGGAATGATGTGGGTAGGCACCAACGCAGGTGTGAAATCCTATGATGGTTATCAAGTGAAGACCTATAGGGCAAGTGCCTACCAACCTGGCATTCTGCCTAACAACACGATACGTTCCATAGCAGAAGACCATAACAACAACTTATGGCTAGGTACCCGAAACGGACTGGTAAGAATGAATAAACGCACTGGCGAATTCAAGACCTATTTCATGCCAGAAGAATCACAACGTATCATCTACATGCTTTTCGTAAGTAAAGACGGTACGCTTTGGATAGGAACAGATGGAGGCCTCTCCATTTTCAATGCTAAGACGGAAACATTCTATACCTATAATAGCAAGAACAGCTGTCTTATAGATGAATGGGGGGGTAAAAATCCAATGTACAATTATAGCGTGAAAGCCATCGTGGAAGACGTGAACGGCGATTTGATAATAGGAACATGGGCAGCAGGTCTCTTGCGCTTACATCGAGGAACCCACACCTTCTATCGTTATCCCAAACTCAACGCCACCAACTCGGCCTACTCTCTTTATCTTGACAATCGTCAACGCCTGTGGATTGGCACTTGGGGCTACGGTATCATCAGAATGGATAATCCTCAAAACATCAGGCATCCTAAGATACACCAATATCCATACACTACCAGCCATTTCGACACCTACTATAAGATTGTACATGACCCTGTGACCAAGTGTCTCTGGGCATGTACACGAGAAGGCGTGTGCTATCTTGACGAAGATACGCCAAACTCAGAATGGAAAAGCTACACTAACATTGGGGGCAACTGGCTCAACTTCAACAATGACATCGCCACAGACGGCTATGGCAACATTTGGCTATGCACCCAAAACAATGGCATATTGCAAGTAAACACCCAACCATCGGCATTCAAGCTATGGGAACTGGACACCAGCCACACTCGTCTCACCATTAACTACATATACTCCATTTTCACTACAGATGGAGAAAACTTTTGGCTAGGACTGAACCCATACGGCATCGCCCTATACAACAGGAGGACAGGCAGCACCCTATTCAATCAAGAGATTCCCGGGTTTGCCGACATTCCTGCAAGAGTGCTAACTACTAGTATATCAAGCATAACCCGAAGAAGCAACGGGGAAACCTGGTTTGCCACCAATAGTTATGGAGTCATCGTAAAGCCTGTGGGGAAACCAGCCTACCAGCTTAAACACGAAACCCACCCAACGGTTATCAAAGAAGACTTTGTTAACACTACCTTTGAGTCAAGAGACAAGACGATGTGGATTGGGCATCGTAACGGTCTGAGTACCATAGATGCCAACAACCATAGCTCAATCATCACATTGAAGGAAGGCAAGCAAGACTACAGCAACTGCGACATCCGCCATATCTCACAAGACAAAGAAGGCAACATCTGGCTTGCCACCGACAACGAAGGCATCATTCGTGTATCTGGCAACCCTCTAAACAACAAGGCTTTGAGATACAAGCAATACAACCCAACGCACCACAATTTCTCAATAAACGATGCTACTGCCTGTATGGAGGATTACGAGGGCAGACTCTGGGCTATCTCCAATAGTGGTGGTCTCTTTTTATATAATAAGGAGAACGACAGCTTTGAACCGAAAAATCGGGAATACCACTTGCCTGGCGACCGAGTCCACGCCATCACGGAAGATGATTTAGGAGGTCTTTGGCTCACCACCGACTACGCTCTCGTCCACATCATCATGGAGAAGAACAACGACAAGCCACAAGACATCAGCTACTTTACAAGTGAAGACGGACTCGGCGACGTGCTTTTCTCTCCCAACACAACATGTAAACATGGCAAAGAGATTTTCTTCGGAAGCCGCACTAGCATCTTCTCTTTTATACCTTCTCAGGAATCAGGAAAGAGCAAGAAGAAAAGATCCAACCTAGTGATTACAGATGTGATTGTGGACGACCAGCCTTTCTCGCAACTCGACTCAGCCGACAAAGAAGACATATCGAAAGAAATGCCCAACTATACACGTCAGCTCACGATACCTGCCAAAGTGAAGAAATTCGTCGTAGAGTTCGCTCTTCTCACCTACGGCAACACTGAGAAAAACGTATATGCCTACATGTTGGAAGGATATGATGACGATTGGCAATACTGCAATGGGGGAATACACAAAGCCTCTTTCCAAAACCTGCCTTCTGGCAACTACACTTTGCGTATCAAGGCGAATGACGGCTACGGGCATTGGCAGGATTTACCCTACACCATCACCATCAAGGTCTTGCCGCCATGGTATGCCTCCCGCACCTTCTATATGCTCTACATTCTAATGTTCATAGGCGGAATCTTTGCCACTGCCAGATGGTACAAAGACCATCTGAAGACGAAGAACAGCTTGCAGATGGGCGTTATCCTCACCAACATCACCCACGAGCTGCTCACGCCGCTCACAGTCATATCCGCCACCATCTACAAGCTCAAGGAGATGGCACCACAATACGAGGGAGACTACCAAGTGATGGACAGCAACATCAGCCGCACCACCCGACTCCTGCGACAAATTCTGGAAGTGAGAAAGTCGCAGGCAGGACAACTGCGACTGCTCGTAAGTAAAAACGACATAATTTCTTTTGTGGAGAAAGCCGTAGAAAACATACGTCCGATGGCTGAACACCAGCGCATCACATTGAGCCTCGAAAAGCCAACAAGAGGGGATGGACAGGCTTGGTTCGACAACGACAAACTAGACAAAATTCTCTACAACTTGCTCTCCAACGCCATCAAATATAATAAAGCTGGAGGCAAGATTGACGTGAAGCTCAGCCTCAACAAGGAGCAAGCCGTCATCAGCATCGCAGACAACGGCATCGGCATGTCGAAAGACAAGCTAAAACATCTCTACACCCGCTTCTTCGATGGCGACTACCGCAAGCAAAAGCAACCAGGCACAGGCATCGGTCTTTCCTTGACCCACGACCTCGTGAAACTGCACCGTGGCAACATCCTCTGTGAGAGCACCGAGGGAGAAGGTACTACATTCATCGTAACCATCCCCGTCAAGAAGAGTTCTTACGCCCCACAAGAGATAGACCAATCGGGCAAGAGCAAAGCTGTGGATTTAGAGGTTATCCAATCTACAGCACCAACAAACAAGCTTGTGCCACTAGAAGATGAGAAGGAGAAAACGAATCTCACTCCTTTACACCAGAGCATCTTCATCAGGAAGAACGTGAGCAAGATTCTAGTGGTGGAAGACAACGAAGAACTCTTGGCGCTGATGCTGCAAGTATTAAGCAAGAACTATCATGTGTTTACCGCCAAGAACGGCAAGCAAGCCTTGAACGTCATCATGAAGGAGCAACTCGACCTTGTAGTGAGCGACGTGATGATGCCTGTGATGGACGGCATCGAACTGACCCAGCGAATCAAGGGCGACAAGAGCTTCTGGCAGTTGCCTGTCATCCTGCTCACCGCCAAGAACAAGGACGAGGACAAGACCGATGCTTACAGCATCGGGGCGGATGCCTACATCACCAAGCCATTCAAGTTTGAGGAACTGGAGGTTCGCATCAACGCCCTGCTCGCAAACCGAAAGCGCATCATAGAGAAGATTGAAAACGAAGTGTCGCTCTCCACCAACACAAGAGACGAAAACGATGTGGATGCACACCTCAGCAACCCGGACCAAGCATTCATCACTCGTGCCACTGAGATGGTGATGCAGCATCTCGACGACTCGGAGTACAACCGCAAGTCGTTTGCCAAGGATATGGCGATGGGTGAATCTACCCTATATAATAAGGTGAAAGCAACCACTGGGCAGACGGTAGTAGAATTTATCACCGCCATCCGAATGAAGGAAGCCCAGCGCATGATGCAAGCGGACCCTAACATATTGATAAGCGAAGTGGCGACGAGAGTAGGCTTCAACACACCGAAGTATTTCTCGAAGTGCTTCAAGAAGGAATTCGGAATTTATCCTAGGGAATATGCAGAAAAGCTAAAGAACTCTTGAACGAAAAACTAAAGTTTCTCTTTTCTATTACACACTACACCCAACAGTATGTAAACCACTAACAGACAGGTTGTTAAACGAGTGTAGTGTCGTAACCAACACTGCACCCACACTACACCACATTACACCTGTCGTTTTCATACAAGGGTGTAATGTAGTGTAGTGTGGGTGTAATGTCCGCGAGCACACTACACCCTTCTAAACCATCTATGGTTCAACATGTTACGTATGGCAGGGTGTAGTGGGTAATAGAAAACAGAAATGGAAGGAACTGGAAAAGAAGGATTCCCAAACGAAGCCTATTAAAAATTCTGTCGGGCTTCTTCCAAATCCTGCCTCACGACATTCCGTTTTCTGCCATTCCCGGGCAGTTTAC
>DJSH01000006.1:1176-16155 GCA_002440225.1 Candidatus Segatella violae | reverse complement strand
GTAAACTGCCCGGGAATGGCAGGAAAGAAAAAGTCCGGAGTTTTGACATAAGGACAGGCTTACTTGAACATGTCTTCCATCGTGATTACTTTTTGAATTCTCCCGGCATACTCGCTGAATTTAGTGACGTGATCGGCACGGTCGATAACCAAGTCGATTTGCGCCCCATCTTTCTCTTTCCTACTTTTCCAAGGACTAGCTCTCTCCCGATGATTTTCTGTGCCATAATAATGTCGTTATTTCGCTGCAAAGATACTAAAAATATCGTTTCGCGCAAAATAACGACTCTTCACTTTACTATTTTGCCTCCACAAACCGATACTTCACCCTCGCCATCGGATAGTTGTCGTTCAAACGGAGGATGATGCGATACACGTTGTCTTTCCACTGCGTCTTCATGATGCCATCCGTCATCTGCACCTTTTCCACAGAAGCAGAAAGATACTGAGCATCATATTCCAAGCGAACAGCACCATTCTGCAACAAGATGCGACCTGCCTTCTGCACCACAGGCTTGCCATACGCCATAAGGATGATTTGGTTATCGAAGACCTGACCATTCAAGCGGTCTTTCTCAATTTCCAAGGAATCGAGCTTGTATTGCTCGGTCACTTCTATCCAGTCGTATTCCCTATCCAGCGAGACAGTGCGTCTCCAACTATCCACATGAGCTGCTTCTTGATAAGCCTTCTCCAGATTCAGCGTAAGAGACGATACGTTTTCATTGGTAATGTGGCTCACCTTGTCGGCACGATACTTTTTGCCTTCTTTCTGCTCCATACCGTTGATAATCGGAACATTGTGATAAGCCGAACGACAATTCATCAGTTCGAAGCGACGAGAGCTAAACGACTGGGAGGTATAGGTGTCTCTCCCCAAGTCGATGACAACAGGCTGATTGTTGTGATAAACGATGAAGTTGCCGATGTCGTTGTGGTTGTGGCTCTCGGCATTGTTGCCACCCTTGGCAGCCACGAACCAATGCTTATTGCTCGCCACCATAATTTGGGAGGCTGCTAGATAAGCATCCTCCGTTTTAGGCTGCACCGCCTGGGTCTGCTGATACTGAGGCAACATGGAGAGGAGCATCAGCTCCCTGCCCAACTTAGGATAGTTGCCCGACTGCAAGAAGAGCGTAGATGGCTTCTGCAAGTACAGATATTTCTTGCCCACGTATGCAGCCAACTGCATCATCTGCTCGTTCTGGAGATAGGCACCGTATGGGAAGAGGATGTTGATGTTGGGCGTATTCTTCGCCTGGGCATCCGAGAAATTCACGAAGGTAAGGTCGTCGATATACATCGTGGTGATGAAACGCCCCATGTTCTCCACCTTTTTTTTCTGCGCATCGTTCAGTTCCAACTGAGCCTGCTTCGGCGCAAACTGCATAAAGTAAAGCGACTCGAAAAACGAGGCTCCGGCACAATCCCAATAGTTCACACCTTCCTCGCACCCGCCATCGTCTGGGTAGCCCTTCATAAAGGTACGCAAGCATTGCTGCACGCCCTTGAAGGCTGCATCACGTTTTTTGCTGTCCTGTTCACAGATGAGCACCGTCTCCAGCCAGTTGCTCGTAATCCAAGTATTCCAGTTGTTGGCATTGTTCTTCCAGCCTTGCGGTTGGTTCAGGGTTGGCTCCAAGAAACGTCGTTCTATCTCCATTCTAACGGCATTCGAAAGCCCTTTTTCCTTCTTGTCGATTTCATCTTCGAGCATATAGAGAGTCCAAGCAAGCATTGCGGCAGTCTCGGCATTGAAGAGGTCCACTGGCTGGATGTCTCGCTCGGGATGGTCCTTGGGATAATGGGCAGGGATTCCCCACCATGGTTCTTTCTCGATGAAATAATGGATTCCCTTGCGGATGGAAGACAAGAAACGCCCCCTGCCCTGCATGATTTCCGCCATCACCAAGCACACGAATTGCTTGCGGATACCGAAGCTCGCCGCCTCGTATCGGGTGCGATTACCATTGGTGCGGAACTCGGCGAACACCGAACTAGGGATAGCATTCCAAGGCTTGTTGTTATAAAGATTGCCCAATCGGATATAGTCGTTGCGCATGGCAAGGGGCACTTGCTTCTGCCAATACTTATCCTTAGCCTTTGGGAAAGGGGTGAACTCCGTTTGCGCTTGCATCGAACAAGAGACAAACAGTAAACACACGAACATCAAAAGTTTTGTTATTCTTCTTATCTTATGATTCATTATGAAATTAAGTGTTTAGATTGTTATTTTCTTCTGCAAAAGTAAGAAGAATAAAGTAAAACTAAGAACAATAATCAATAAAAATAGGGAATATATCGCTATTTTTCAGCAATATATTCCCTTATTTATTATATTTTACCTTATTACTTATCCAACATAGACAAGTTCTGGATGAACCAAACGTTCATTTCGTTGGCGCCACGATGATTCCAAGCATAGTAAGGAATCAAGGTCAGCTTGTCGTTCTTAACAGAGATGCCGTTGGCACCCTCTTCCAATACCTGCGCATCAGTCTTGATGGCCTTTACCGAGAAGGCTGGAGCACCCTTTGTCTCTGTGTTCTGGATGCTGTAGTTATCAACCAATGTGAAGGTTGGCTTCTTAGCCACTACGGCACGAAGCACAGGCTCGTTGCTATTATCCACAGCCTCAGCGCAATATACCAATGGACCACGCTCTACTGCTACCTTGCCCTTGTCATCAGCTACCTTGTTATTAGCTACCACTGTGCGGACAGGCATGTCGAAATGGATGCGGATGACATCGCCCTTCTTGATATTCTTCACTGGCAGATAGCCCTTGTTGGCATCGAGGTCAGCCTCCACAGCCTTGCCATTCACGGTTACTGTGTAAGCAGGTTTCTCGGCATCGCTATACTTATAGAGGTCACTAGGCACCACCTGATTGCGAACCCATCCTGGGATACGAACGAGCAAGTTGGCATTCTTCACACCACTCTTCTTCACTGCAATCTTGATGTCGCCGTTCCAAGGATACTCGGTGGTCTCTTCGAGAACTACATCCTTGCCTTGTACCTTGATGGTAGAGGTGTTGCCTGCGAAGAGGTTCACGTAGATATTGTTGTCCTTCACGCCATAGAGATAACCAGGAACGGAAGGGATGAAACGACACAAGTTGCTAGGGCAGCAAGCGCATCCGAACCAAGGCTGGCGAGTCTTGGTGTTGTCGGCGTTGAAGGCATACTTGCCATCGCTTGACAGTGGGTTAGGATAGAAGAAACGTCCACCGTCCATGCTCATACCTGAGATGACACCATTATATAAGGTGCGCTCCAAACAGTCGATGTACTTGCTCTCGCCATGAAGCAAGAACATACGCTCGAAGAGGTAAACCATAGAGATGGCTGCGCAAGTCTCGTTGTAGGCAGTCATGTTTGGCAACTCGTAGTTCTCGCCGAAAGCCTCGCCCCAATGACGTGCGCCTACACCACCTGTGAGATAGTACTTCTTGCCCACGATATTATTGAAGATGCGGTCGATGACCTGCATATAGGCAGAATCCTTGGTCAAGGCAGCCACATCGGCGATGCCGGCATACATATAGCCTGCACGAACAGCATGGCCTACAGCCTCTTTCTGTTCCAAGATTGGTACCTGACTCTGTGAATATGAATTGCGGATATGAGTCTTACCACGATAGTCGAGCAGATACTTAGCCTCATCGAGATACTTCTTCTCGCCTGTCAAGGTATAGAGACGAGCCAAGGCCATCTCTGCAATCTGGTGACCTGGCACGATGGTAGCCTGCCCCTCCTTAGGACCTACTTCCTTGACTACACAATCAGCATAACGCTTGGCGATATTCAGGAATTTGGTGCTACCCGTAGCCTGATAGTGAGCGCACGCTGCATCTACCATGTGACCGAGGTTGTAGAGCTCATGGCTCAAGTCCTCGTCCTTCACCCAACGCTTGTCGCCAGACCATTGATGTGGATGCTTTGGGTTGATGGTGCGAGCGGTATAGAGATAGCCATCAGGCTCTTGGGCTGCGCCCACTACATCGAGCACACTGTCGATATAAGCCTTCAACTTCTTGTCTGGGTAAGTCTGAAGGATATAGCTAGCTCCCTCGATGGTCTTATATACATCGGTGTCATCGAAAGAGTAACCCATAATCTTGCTCACGTCCCACTCTGGTGTATCCAATCCCTTGTGGTTAGGATGCTGCAAGGTATAAGCAGCCATCTCGAAATTCTTGTAACGGTGTTCGCTCTGGCACTTGCTGAAAGCCAGAGGCACAGTTACCTCACGAGCTGCCTTCAAGCGGGCACCCCAGAATGTGTTCTGCGAAATCTTCACACTGGTGAATGGAACTTGAGTGAATGGATAGCCATTGCTCAAGATCTTCGCCTTCTGTGCCATCGTTGGCATCGCCACGGCAGCAGAAAGCAATACTGCTGAAATGATTCTTCTCATCTTTATTAAAATAGGTTTGTTGACTTATTATTGTTATTTGCCATTTGTGGTTGCAAAGATAATAAAATCATTTGAATAAAGTGTAAACAAAACAACAAAAAATAGGCATTTATCGGTCAAAAGCGATAAATACCTATTATTTTTAGATTACAGAATATATTTTTATTACAAAAAAGAGAGCGCTTTCACAGCGCCCTCTTTTTCACTTTTCTAAAAGACCTAAAACCTATTTATATATAAATCTATTATTGAAGATTTGGAGTTTATTCCCATCCTGGGTTTTGCTCAATTTTGTTTCCTGTATTACTGTCTATCACATTTTGTGGGATTGGGAAGAGTGTCCACTTGGTAATTGGTGAAACACTTGGCTTAAAGTAACCACCCCAATAAGGCTGATCTACCATGTACATGGCGTGGGCATTGATGCTCTTGATGCCATCTTCACCCATGCGAAGCAAGGTGTTCCAACGACGCTCCTCACCAAACAGCTCTCTTGCACGCTCATCAAGGATGTACTGCAAGGTCATGTCGGAAGCCTGTGCCTTCACCTTGCATTGTGCTCGGTCGCGCAGGATGTTGACATCGGCTGCGGCGCCTTCCTTATCTCCCATTCTCAACTTAGCCTCAGCTCTGAGAAGCAAGGTCTCGGCAGAACGATTGGCATACTGGTCGCAATACATATTGGAACGGTTACCACCATCCTTGAGGTCGTCATAGCCCCAGTCGTCAATAGGAGCCAACTTGGTCCAGATAGGGAAATACTCGGTAATCTTCTGCGTAGAGAAGTCGAGCATGCTCATCGGAACCTCCTTGCCATACATGGAATGCTTCTTGTCGATGCACTTGAATGTACGGCGGATATTACAAGCCGCATTACGGATGTCACCCTCGTCATTCTTCCAAATATCGGTGATGACATAATCCGTAGGTGTCATAGTAGCAATGCCACGACCACCAACGTAGGCACAGGTGTTGCCTCCTGGATATTCCATAGCATCAATGTTGGAACCTGTCCAAGGGCCATCAGCGGCCCCCTTGTCGGTCTCCTTATATTCTGCCTTCCACTGCACATCACGCAATACTGGACTCATTTGAGCTGGCGTGTTGACATAGTTATCGCCACCATACTTGTGATATACGGTATAGTCATTCTCTAGAGTCCACAGAGCCTCGGTGTTACCCTCGCTATAATCGTAGTTGCCTTCCTGGAACAAGTCGAAGAAGACATTGCCATCTGCATAGTAGGCAGCCACGCCATTTTTCTCTTCCCCTGCGCCTTGGGTGGCACGTGTGCCGAAGCGCTGGGTCATCAATGGATGCAACTGCATTACCTTGTTGGCATACTCTACTGATTTTTGCAACAATGTTTTGTCATTGTCCTTGATGGTAGCCAACGCCAAGTAAGCTTCTGAGAGGAAGTGATATGCAATACCCTTGCCCACCTTACCTGCCTCGGAAGGATAATCTGGAAGATTCTCTGTAGCAGACTCCAAGTCCTTGATGGCGAAGTTGTAGGTTTCCTCGCGACTGGAGCGTACGAAATCGAGTTTCAAGTCCTTGTTGAACTTATCTACCAATGGCACTCCGCCGAACAATTCGCCCAAAGAGAGATAGGCATATCCACGGAAGAACATGGCCTCGCCATACATCTCTTTCTTCTTATCCGCATCAGTCCATGTCAAGGTTGGAACATTCAAGCCCTCCAAGGTCTGGTTGGAATAGTTGACCAACATGTACATGGCCTCATATACCTTATTGGAAGAATTGGAGGTAGAAGACCATTTGGCGAAGTTACAAGAGCCACCCGAAGAATTGCGAAAATAAGGCGTGTCGAGAATATCCGAACCTTGCCCCTTCAAAAACTTATCTATCTGATACCAGTAGCGAATGTGCTGATACATATTGGATGCCATGGCTTCCACCTGGTCGGTGGTGTTGTACGCATCATCGGTAGTAAAGATGGTCTTTGGCTTCTCTGTCAAGAAATCTCCGTCATTACAGGAAGTCATCCCGAAGGACGCAGCAGCCAAAGCCAAAAGCAATATATTATTTGTTTTCATCATAAATGCTTTTTAGTATAAATACTTTCTAAGAACAATACTCTTAAGAACTAGAATGTGAGATTCAAGCCCACAGACACCGTTCTAGACAATGGATAATCGTATGAATAGCCTGTTCCCAAGGTCTGCTTGACCTCTGGGTCGCCACCATCCCAACCCGTGAGGGTGAAGAGGTTCTGGGCGGTAACATACAACTTGAGGTTGTTGATCATCGCCTTCTTCAACCATGCCTGACGGAAAGTGTAAGAGAGGCTCAAGCTCTGCAAACGAATGAAAGCATAGCTCTGCAATGGGCGATATCTACCATCGTTGTAGTCGATGCGTGGATACTTGTTGCTCTTGTTCTCCGCAGTCCACCAGCCATGGTTCAAGTTATTGTCATCAGCATTATCCGAATTGGTCTGGTAAGCATAGAGATTGACAGCCTTGGCATAGCCGCCACCACCGAAGAGACCAGTGAAGAGGAAGTAAAGCTCGAAATCCTTGTACCTCAGCGTATTGCCCAAGCTCATGGTGAAGTTAGGCTTATTATATCCCAAGATAGTACGGTCTTCAGCCGTAATCACACCGTCCTCGCTGCCATCCAAATTGGCAAATTTCACATCACCAGGCTTGGCACCATTGGCTTCTGCATAAGCCTTGTCTGCATCGCAAACTTGCAGATGACCGTTGGCATCATAGAGAGGTTTGCCGTCTGCCCCATAAGCCGCCTGTACAATGCCCACTGGCTTGTAGCCATAGATGGCACCGAGCGACTTGCCAAGGAACAAAGAGTTGCTGATGTCATCCTTGCCATCGCCATAAAGTTCCTTCAGCTTGTTGCGGTTCAAGTAGAAATTGAGCGCACTCTCCCAAGAGAAGTCCTTGGTCATGATGTTCTTGGTATTGAGATTGATTTCAATACCCCAGTTGTCAACTCGTCCCATCGTAGCCTTCATAGAGGACAGACCATTGATCATCACAGGAATGGTACGATTGAATATCTGGTTGGTGGTCTTGGAGTTGTAGGCATCCAGCTGGATGTTGACGCGGTCCTTCAAAAGCCCAAGTTCAAAGCCATAGTTGAAAGACTCTGTAGACTCCCATCCCAAGTTAGGGTTGCCCATGGAAGTGATACGCTGTGCCCAGGTTACCTCGGAGGTATTGCCGAAAGGATAGCTGAAACCACCCATCTGTCCGAGGGTAATCTTCTGCAAGGTCTCGTATGGACTAAGCGACTGGTTACCATTTTTACCCCAGGAAGCCTTCAACTTCAAGTAAGAAATCGGCTTGACAGCCTGGATGAACTTCTCGTTGCTGGCAGTCCATGCCAAGCCTACGGCTGGGAAGTTACCCCACTTATGGTTGGTACCAAACACTGAGGAGCCGTCACGACGTAAGGATGCACTGATATGATAAGTATCCTTGTAGTTGTAATTTATACGCCACAAATAACCCACATCGTTCTTCTTGGTATAACCCGTATTGCTGATTTTTTGTGTGGCAGCATTGTTGAGTCCGTATGCGCCCTGAAAAGTGTTGCCCAGTGCAGAGAAATCCGAGCCACTCATGCCACGATAGTCATACATCTTGGAGTCACGAGTATATACGAAAGTAGCATCTACATAGTGGTCGCCAAACTGATGGTTGTAATTGAGAATGTTATCCCAAACCCAGTAAGTGTTCTTAGTACGAGCATTGCTACCATTGGCCTTTGCCAAGAATCCAGAGATAGTTGCCTGGGAGTAGCGGTCATCGGAAGAGCCCTCCTGCACATAATATCCCTCATGAGTGAACTGGTCACGCTCCACATTCTCTATAGAATAAGTACCATTCATGCGGAAGGTAAGGCCATCCAACCAGGGACAGGTAAGCAATACATGTCCTTTGAGGTCCAATGTATTATAGGTATCATGGTCATCCTTGGTGCCACTCAACACATCCCACATTGGGTTGACACGATATTGTCCCTCCGTCATAGGAAACTTCTCCAAGCCTCCGCCATCGGCACGCTCCGCACGTCCGTAAGGACTCAAGCGAACAGCCTGGTAGAGGTTATAGACCGTAGGTCCTGAATAATCTCGGTAAGTATAAGCAGCCTGGCCTCCTATCTGCAACCACTTGGTGATGTCGCTCTGCAAACGCATATTCAGAGATGTACGAGAATAGTCATCGCCCTTGACCACACCTTGTTGGTCGGCATAGCTGCCAGAGAAATAATAGTTGACTTTTTCTGTGGCTCCAGAAACAGAAGCCGCATAGTTCTGCATCAAGCCCGTGCGAGTACAGTAATCAAACCAGTCAATGGTCTTCCCCGCCTTGTAGTTTTCATACTCAAAAGAGTGCATCCAGGTAGGGTCTGCATCCTCCGCAAGACCATTGAGGGTATTCACCTTCTTAATATAGTCTTGTGGACTGAGCACATCAGGTTTCGATGCCGCAGTCGAGAACGACCAGGAAGAGTTGACATTGATGACAGGCTTTCCCAGCACGCCCTTCTTGGTAGTAACCATGATGACACCATTGGCAGCCTGGGAGCCATACGCTGCCAAAGAAGTAGCATCTTTCAGCACGCTCACGCTCTGAATGGTGTTAGGATCAATATCAGAATAAGGTCCCATATATATAACACCATCAACAACAATCAATGGGGATGAACCACCATTGACAGACTTCTGTCCACGAACTTGGACAGATGGATTCTGACCAGCACCTTGCTCCTGCGACATGGTAATACCCGTCACAGTACCACGCAATACATTCAAAGCACTGGCGGTAGGAATGTTGGCAACAGGCGAGTTGGCAACGTTCACTGTAGAAACAGAACCCGTGAAGTTTTTGCGCTGCACGGTACCATAACCAACGACAACCACCTCATTCAAAGTCTTACCTTCTTCCTCCAACTTGATGTTGAGTTCCTTTCCTGCCTCGACCTTGAGATTTTGAGTTTTATACCCAATGTATGAAATTTCCAAGTCTGCACCAACAGGAGCATTGAAACTGAAGTTTCCGTCAATATCGGAAACAGCTCCATTAGAAGTACCTTTTTCCTTGACGGTGGCTCCAATGATTGGCTCACCCTTGTCGTCTACAACCTTACCTTTCACGAGATTGTCTTGCTGTGCTTCTTGCACCATTCGGGCTGCCATCATTGTTTGGCATGTACCTCCCATGAGTGCCAAGGCAGATGCAAACATCAATCTACGCGACGAAGTCAAAAACTGCTCTTTTTTCATTACTTTTTTGATGTTTAAAGTTTAAAATTGTTTGATTGTAATCAATTATATCATTATGTGTAGTCTCAATTGGATGGCGCAAAATTATATATTTTTTTCCAAACAGCCCCAATGCTTTTGCGCTATTTTCCAAACGGCAGTAGAGCTTTTGTAAATTATCACGATAAACGTACAAAATCTGTTATTATTCGTACACTATAAGTCACTTATTAGCCTATCTATCATAAATTTATCTAAATTGCACTAGATTATTACCCAAAACTTTGTAACTTTGCCAAGGAAATAAAATTATAAACATAAACATTTATGAACTATATGAAAAAAGTGAGTACTCGCTTCACTAAGATAGTTGTTTTCATTCTCACTATGATAGCATTTCATCTTCCACTATGGTCTATCTCCATACCTTTCGAAGTACGTAATGCGGTATATCCTGCGACTTCAGAGGAGCAAAAGTGCATGCTCATTGACAAACAAGGCTTGATATGGATAGGATCAGACAATGGCATCAAGACCTACGACGGCTATCTTTTCAAGACCTATTGCAATCACTCCAAGTCGCCAAGAGTGCTCCCTAGCAACAACATACGCTGCATGGCGGAAGATCACGACGATGGCATTTGGATAGGAACAGAAGGAGGATTGGCGAGAATGGACAAAACCACACAACGCTTTACTATCTACCAACTGCCCGTCAAGACAGCAGGCAAGAGCGTGTTTCCGCTTTTCACCGCCAGCAATGGCGACGTGTGGATGGGATACGACAACCTCTTGGTGAGATACACCAGAAAAAACAAGAAATTCAAATTCTACCATCAAGGCAACACCCAAGTGATAGATGCCAACGGCAAAAAGCACAGCCTCGATTTTTCCGATATTCAGAGCTTTGCCGAAGACAGGCAGGGCACCATTTATCTCGGCACTTGGCAACATGGCATATACCGTATCGGCAGACAAGGGCGCACCTTGTACCAATTGCGACTGCCCAAAGGGAAAAACATAGCCGCCCACACCATGTTGATTGACAGAAAAGGGCGACTTTGGATTGGAACGTGGGGAGAGGGGGTATGCTGTCTCAACACGCCAAGCAACACGACCAATCCAGGCTACACCGACTACAGCAAGCATAGCCCAGAATTCTCCATCAACTACCACTTGATAGAAGACCCCACTTCGAAGACCATCTGGACTTGCACAAGAGACGGTATAGGCTTCATCCAAGAGAATCATCTCAACGAAGGTTTCACCTATCTAAAGAATATCGGTATCAGGAAAGAATACCCTGTACAAAGTACGATGGACCTGGCTACAGACGGCAAGGGAAGCCTATGGGCTCTTACCCTCAACCAGGGATTGCTGCATCTCAGCACCCAACCTTCCATCTTTCAAATGCACGACATCGACACCGATCGCCTCACCATCAATGGCATCAATAGCATCTCTACCAACGATGGCACCCACTTGTGGATGGCATTGGCTCCCGCAGGCATCGCCCTCTACAACAAGGACACGAAGAAAGCCCTGTACAATCAGGAAATTCCAGGACTGCAAGGCATCCCCTACAACATCATCAACACCCATGCCAACAGTATCATGCAAAAGGGTGCCAACGAAACGTGGATTGCCATCCATGGTTATGGTATCATACACATCAAGAACGGAAAGGCGATTCTTTGGAACAACAAAAATTGTAAATTCGTAAAGAGTAATTACGTGAAGTCTCTCCTCACCAGCAAGAGGGGAATCACATTCGTTGGCGAGAACGGCTGGCTCAATTACATCTTGCCATCGGGAGAAATCATCAATAAGAAACTGGATGCCAGCGTGTCAAACATACAGGAAGACCATCTGGGTAGAATTTGGGTATCGACCGAGGATAAAGGCGTCATCTGCATCCATGGTGATTTTTATCATCCCAGCAAGCTCAAGCTGACCAACTACAACCTCGCCAACCAGCGACTAGACATCCCAGACGTGACCAATTGCATCGAAGACGCGCACCACCACATACTCGCTATTTCGAAGAGTGGCGGACTGTACCGTTACAATCTTGAAAAAGACAAGTTCGACTGCATCAGCAACTTGTTTCCAGGCAAGTTGGACCGTGCATTCTCTATCGTCAAAGACCCAGCAGGACATATTTGGATAACTACCGACGATGCTCTCACCATGCTGTATATCAGTAAAAAGGGCAACCTGCTATACAACAATTATACCAGTGAAGACGGCCTAGGAAGCATGTTCTTCCAAGCCAACTCCAGCTTTCAATTTGGCAACCAGATATACCTGGGCTCCGGCAAAGAACTAGTCTGTGTCAATGCGACCCTAGCCCAAGCACCACAAAGCAGCAAGTCGCCCTACAACATCATCGTGACCGACTTGTTACTCAACGATAAACGCCTTGCCACTATCGACTCTACGCAGCGGAAGAGGATATGCGAGCAAAGCCCTTCCTACATGCGTCGCATCGTACTGCCGCCCTCCATCTACAAGTTTGGAGTAGAATTCGCCATGCTTTCCTACAGCAACCCTAAGCAATGCAAGTATGCCTATCTACTGGAGGGGTACAACGACAAATGGCAAACCGTAAGTGCAAGCTATCGTCAAGCCACATTCGAGAACTTGCCTTCTGGTACTTATCATTTGCACCTCAAGGCGGCAGACAGCCGTGGAAGATGGAGCAAGCTACCCTACAGCATCGAGATCAAGATTCTGCCGCCTTGGTATGCTTCATGGTGGGCATACATTATATATATAGGCATCGCCATACTGGCCATACACATCTCCATCCGTTGGTACCGTGCCCGCATTCGCACCAAGAACCGCCTACAGATGGCCAATGTGTTCACCAACATCACGCACGAGCTGCTCACACCATTGTCCATCATTTCTGCAGCGGCGGATTCCATCCAACAGGGAATTCCTTCTGCTGCACAGGAAACAGGAATCATCCACAGCAACATCGACCGCCTGAGCCGTATGCTCCGCCAGATACTGGAAGTGAGGAAGTCGCAGGCTGGCAAACTCAAGCTACAGGTTAGCAAAGGAAACTTAAGAGATTTCTGTCAACAAACGATCAACGACATCATGCCGATGTTCGTACAGAAGAACATCCAATTGGATAGCTATATAGACATACAGGAAAGTGAGATAGAAGAATGGTTTGACGAAGACAAGTTGGAGAAAATACTCTACAACCTATTGAGCAATGCCGCCAAATACACCCCTATGGGTGGAAAGGCAAAATTGTCGGTAAGAACCCAAGACGACCAAGCTTGCATCAGCGTTTCCGACACGGGTATCGGCATGTCTGCCAATAAGCTAAGACACTTATACCAGCGATTCCTAGACGGAGACTACCGCCAAATGCAAACGGTAGGAACAGGGCTAGGGTTATCCCTTGTCAAGGACTTGGTGAAATTGCACCATGGCACCATCAAGTGTAAGAGCAAAGAGGGCAAAGGAACCACCTTTACCCTCCATATCCCCATCAACAAGAACTGCTATGAGCCAAGCGAAATTACACAGACCAAGAAGATGACCCGGCACGAGGAAGCCGTGCAAGCCATTGCTGGCACTCATTCGATTCTGCCAAGGTGGGATGAAGAAAAAAGCAAGAAGATTCAAAACGACCAGGTAGAAAGCGATGAGGAATATACTATCCTGCTCGTAGAGGACAATATGGAACTGCTTGCACTGATGAGCCGTCTGCTAGGCACTCGCTACCATATCAAGACAGCCAGCAATGGGGAGAAGGCACAAAGAATCATTCAGAAAGCTCCACTCGACATCGTGGTGACAGATGTGATGATGCCAGTGTTGGATGGCATCGAACTGACATATTGGATTAAAAATTCCAAGGAATATACTCAGCTACCTGTCATCATGCTCACGGCAAAGACGAAGGGAGACGACCGAAACGAAGGTTATCGCGTCGGAGCTGACGATTACATCACCAAACCTTTCAACATTGCCGACCTACAGGTACGCATAGACAACATCATTGCCAACAGAAAACGTATCAAGGAAAGATTCCAAATGCAAACGGAATACAAGGTGGAAGAGCAGCACTACAGCAATCCAGACGAGATATTCCTTAAGAACGCAATAAGAATGGTACTTTCTCATATTACAGAAAGCGACTATGGTAGGGAAGACCTCGCTGCCGACCTCTGCGTCAGTGGCAGTACCCTATACAACAAGTTACGCGCCATTACAGGCACCAACATTAGTAGCTTCATCAACAGCATCCGTATGAAGGAAGCCTGCAAAATTCTCAAGCAGACCCCAGACATTCGTATTGCCGTACTGGCCGTCAAAGTAGGATTCGCTACCCCACGCTACTTCAGCCAATGTTTCAAGAAAGAATTTGGCATGACTGTAAGAGAGTATGCCGATTCCATCGGCAAGGAGAAAGGGTAAGAAACATTCAGAAACCCACTACCTACCATGTCGCCAAGCCTTTATTCACGCAAATAAAGCCTATATTAAGTTAAATACAGCTTATATTTAAGCAAATATAGCTTAGGCGACATAGTAGGTAGTAGGCTTCTACAGGTTTTATACTTAGATGTCTACTACTTTATATCAGTAAGAAGAACACTTTACATCTAGGCTAGCAAGCTAGTACAATTACTTGTCGCCTGCAACACCATTATGTGTAGGCACCACTCGCTTGATAGTGCCATCGGCATTGAATTCCATCTTGTCGATGCAAACCTCACGATGAACACCAGGTTGATTATGCAAGTAATCCTTATTGATGCGATGGTAAACGATGTACCATTCATCCTTACCAGGCTTCTGAATCACAGAGTTATGGGCTGTGCCATAAATCTCGTGCTGAGGGTCTTGTATCAAGACGATTGGGTCTTTCGCCACCTCGATAGGTCCGAGTGGGCTCTTCGATGTACCATACGCCACATGATAGTTGGCTGCACCGGTGTCATCCACCGACCACATGAAGTAGTACAATCCGTTGCGATAGAATACGTATGGTGCCTCGCGATAAGCATAATCCTTGAGGCTTCCGCCCTTCGGAGTCATCACTTGGATGGTATTCTCCTTGATGGCAGTCATGCTTGGCTCCAACTCAGCACCAGCCATATAGCCATTTCCCCAATAGAGGTAAGGCTTCTTGCTCACAGGGTCGATGAAGACATCCACATCTATCTGCTGCCCATGTCCTACTGGCGACTTGCTGACGATTGGTTTTCCAAAGTCAAGGAATGGACCAACAGGGGAATCTGATACCGCCACACCTATCTGCTTGCCACCTTTCTC
>DJSH01000006.1:0-1054 GCA_002440225.1 Candidatus Segatella violae | reverse complement strand
AGTACCACGCCTTCATTCTTCCATTTTTTCAGATTCTTCGAAGAATAACAATAATACTGCCATCCTCCCCACCCTGGAGTACCATCTGTTGTAGAATAGATATAATACTTATGGGTCTTGTTGGAATACAATATCTCTGGGTCTGCATGAAAATCAGGCAGAATCGGATTACCCTTGCCCGAATAAGAATGGTTAGGGGCGGTTGGTTGCTGGGCATCAACGGGCAAGCAGCAAGACATTGCAGCTAACACCAAGCCCAAAATTGTTAGTCTTTTGTTCATCATATTCTCTTTTTAATTGTTTATTCTCTTTAATATTTTATTCTCTGTAATAGTTTATTCTCTGTATCCATAGCTTCTTAGTATATTCTCTGAAAAACTAAAATAGCTAGTATTTTCTTTTTGCTGTGTGCAAAGTTACATCATTAAATACGAAGCGATAGGTAAAAATCATTATAATTTTAGGTATAATTCATCAAAATGTAGGTTTTTCCTAGCCTCTATATACGCTTTTCCATTATTTTATCTTAACTTTGCAGCAAAAAAGAGAGACAGATAGCAATATCGTACAAAATAAAGACAAAACATAAATATCATACGAATATGAATCAACTTCCATACCGTGCCATCGCCCTCGACCTGGATGGCACCTTGACAAACCACGACAAGGTGGTTACCCCAAAGACTCGTGAAGCACTCCTCCAGGCGGAAGCCAAAGGAGCCACTATCATCCTCGCCTCCGGTCGCCCAACCTACGGTATCGAACCCGTAGCCGAATGTCTGGAACTGAACCAGCGAGGTGGATATATCCTTTCATATAATGGTGGCAACATCGTAAATGCCAAGACGGGCGAAAAGCTTTTCTCCCAATTCTTGCCCGATGCCGTTATACCTATATTATATAAGTATGCCAAGGAGCACAATCATGCTCTCCTGGGATATGCAGGCAACGAGATTATCACCGAGATGCCCGACGACCAGTATGTGAAAGAGGAGTCCCGCATCAACAAGATGAACATCCGCAAGGTAGAGAACCTGCTCGATGCCTTGGAGCC
>DJSH01000050.1:23339-32800 GCA_002440225.1 Candidatus Segatella violae | reverse complement strand
GTCAACGTGAAGGAGAGTGCCACTGGTTACACGATGGAACTCGCCGCTCCTGGCTTGAAGAAGGATATGGTCAAGATGAACATCGACAAGGATGGTTACTTGAACGTCTCCATCGAGCAGAAGGCAGAGAAGAAAGATGAGAAGAAGGATGAGCACTACTTACGTCGCGAGTTCTCTTACAGCAACTACTCTCAGAGCTATGCTCTCCCAGAGGATGCCAACCAAGAGAAGATTTCTGCCGAGGTTACAGACGGTGTCTTGAAGATTGAGATTCCTAAGGTGGCCAAGGAAGAGAAGAAAGACGATGTTAAGCACATCGAGGTCAAGTAATGCTTGACCCGTTTTTAACGACGGAAAACAGTAATTAAGACCGGAGGGTAAGCCCTAGAAATAGAGGTTACCCTTTTTGTGTTTTCTGTTTGAAACTTTGACGAATTGTTCCGAAGTCACAAAAAAAGCCTGTCGACATCACGCCGACAGGCTTTCATTTCATTAACCGAACCTAAATGTTACACCTATTTATAAGTGCTAAGAGTTACAATTTAAACCAGTTAAACCTGAATTAAACTTTTACCTTGATGAATAAACTACTTCCTCTATTATACTATTGAATAAATGTTGTCTGATAATTCTTATTCAGCAACAGTTGAAGGCTCTGTAGTCTGCTGCACCTCATTGGTCTGCTGTTGAGCATTCTCCTCAGTCTTTTCCTGAGTGTTCTCCTCAACCTTTTCCTGGGTGTTCTCCTCAACCTTTTCCTCAGTCTGAACTGGAGCCTCTTTCTGAGTGGTATCCACAGATTCTGTTGGTGTCTCTGCAGGAGTCTCCACTGGTGTCTCCACAACTGTTGAGTCGGTAGGAGTTGCTGGAGCCACTGTGTCAACAGGAGCTACTTGTGAGTCACTTGCCATTTTGCTTACTGCGAAAACGTTGCTTACTGAAACCATAACCATAGCTGCGATAGCTGCAAATACTAACTTCTTCATAATCTTATCGTTTTTAAATTGTGAATATTAATGTTTTGTGGATTCTTCATTGGCGAACCCACAAACTATAGTTTCAATCAGCGTGCCAAAAATATGTGGAATATGAGAAAGCACTTGTAATCAGATGGTTAGTAAAATGCCAAGAAATTTACCCATTGTGGAATATGGGTAAATGGTGTGGAAATATTCCCCAAAAAGATGGGGAATATGAACTTTCGCAAAATCAGAACTTGCAAATAGGCACTACTTTTATCTCATAGCCGTTCTTCTCGATGACTCTTTCTTCATTCATCGTCACAATGAGCAGACGAGAGCATTTCAACTCTTCAGCACATTCCACAAGACTATCCACCTCTCTTTTCAGCGTCTTCGGAGAAGTCAAGTCGTAGCATACTTGTATGAGTGATTCCACATGAGTGCCTTCTCTGGTAACGAAGTCTGTTTCCTTGTCATTGCGAGAGCGATAGTAAAAAAGGGACTTCTCTGGATTATAACCTCTTCTGACCAATTCGATGAATACTTGGTTTTCCAAGAGCCTGCCCAAGTTCTCACTTACACTAAAGGCTTTGGCCGCTACAAAACCATTGTCAACGACATAAACTTTCTGCGGAGCTTTCTTCATCATCTTCAGTTTGTTGTTGTATCTCGGAAGATAGAAGAAAAGATAGGGTTCTTTCAGATACCCCATAAACTTTTTGGTGGTGGCGACGCTTGAAAGGTCTAACTCTTCAGCCAGTTCATTGGCACTGAATGGATTGCAGAAGTTGGAAACCAGATACATCGCAAGATTGTTCAAGTCTTCCACATTCCTTACGTTGTGCCGTTTGGCGATGTCCTTCCATACGATGGAGTCGAAGAGTGTGGAGAGATAACTTTGGGTGAGGCCCCTTGCCGATACCGTTTCCGGGTAACCGCCATTGTGCAGGTAGTCGTTGATGAGTGATTGCGCTGATGCCATGTCTTCGGTCTGGATGTCAGATAGAACCTTGTGGTTCCAAGTGAAAAACTCAGAAAGACTGAATGGTAGCATTTCTATTTGGATGTATCTGCCGGTGAGCAAGGTTGCCATCTCGCTGCTCAGCAGTTTGGCGTTGCTACCTGTGATAACCATATTGATTCCCAAGCGGTAAAGTTTGGAAACCCATAGGTCCCATCCTGTAAGATTCTGTACTTCATCCAATAGGAGATAGTCGAAGTTCGGATATACCAACTGTAACGATTCCCATACCAAGTCATCGTCCCAGGCATAGAGTAGTTTGCCATCGTCGAAATTGAGATAGGCGAAGTTCTTGTTTTTCAACATAAGCAAAGCCTCTGTTGATTTGCCTGTTCTTCTTGGTCCTGTGATTAGTTTGATTTGTTTGCTAGCCAAAAGTTCCTCCACGTCATATTGGGTATGACGTGTGAGATAAGGGCGAGACATAAGCAAGTCGCGCTCTTTTTTTTGGTTGTTGATAATCGTTCTCATTGTCTCTTAATCATTTGGTAATACCGCTGCAAAGATAATAAAAAATATTCAATATCTAAGTCGTATTGAATAAAAAAGTACTGATTTTATTCAATACGACGTTTAAAATGAATAAAATCGGCCGAATATCCGAGTTTATTCAGGGTTTTACAAAAATCTTAGTCGGGACTTGAAGAATGAAATGCCTGGGCTGAAGGGATTCTCGCCCATAAACTTGCGCTATATGAGCAAGTTCTTCAAATTGCTCTCCTCTATTTCTTGGGATCATCATCGCCGTATCATTGATAAATGTAAGGGTGATATGGATAAAGCCATCAGTTCAAGACAGACATAGACAATCCGACCATCGGCTTGCTCATCTGCAAGGACAAGGATAATGTGGTGGCGAAATACGCCTTGGATTTGGTACATATCAAGAAACGGAGCATCCCCCACTTTATATAGGAGTAGGAAAGAGTAAACCTATGCTTTCTCCCCAAACAAGTCATCCAGTTCCACTTCGCTCTGTATCATTCCCTCTTGCGCATTTTTTTTGACTCCTGCAGCAGTGACAAAGGTAAGATGCTGTGCCTTGTTGGTAGAGGTGGCTTGGCGAAAAGTCTCCCTACGCTCTATCATTTTCTGTAGATAAGCAGGGGTGATGTCGTATGCGTTGAGTGAATATTTCATCTCGCAAAGATTGATAATCTGGTCACGACGGTCTAATACCAAGTCTATTTGTGCCCCCTCGATGCCTTTCTCTTTGTTGGCTTTCTGTTGCCAAGAATAAACATTGGTCTGTACGCCAGTGATGCCCAGTTTTTTCTTGATTTGCGAGATGTTCTGTAGCATATCTTTCCTTCTTTGGTTCAGGTGCAAAGATAGAACAAAATACTGGAAAATCAATAAAAAATCGCCAAAAAGTGCCGATAGTGGTGCCAAAAGTAAGAAAAAAAACGACTTTTGGCACCACTATCGGCATGTTTTTGTTTCTTTTTCATCGCCATGTATTTTCAAAAGTACGGATGATGTTCACGATGGAGGCGGTGATGAGGAAATAGAATGGTATGTATGTCTAGTGAAAGATGATATCAAGCCTTGGAGGGATGAGAATGGCATCTTGACGATAGGGTTGATGGATTTCTTGATGGAACCAAGGGCTTTGGAGTTGTAAGGTAAGATTAAGTACTTTGTTCCAATATTTGGCTTTGTAATCAGAATACTATCCTCTCTTGAATATATATCGGCATTTTTTGTTCAATACGACGCTTGAAATGAATGAAATGCAAAATAGACCGCACACCGCACGAATAAGGCTTAACTTCCAGTAAATGAGTAATTTACGAAGTGCTGTCTATCGCTATCACCGCACGAAGACCGCACGGCAACAGCACTTGCTTCGGATGGCTCGAAAATGTGTGCTGTCTTGTGCGGTGTCTGTGTGGTCTGATGCAAACACCGCACAAGCATAAATGCTCTGTATTACAGTGCGTTAAGTGACCTCTTGTGCGGTGTGCGGTCGAAATTGTTATTCGGTGGCTGTAGAAAAGGCTTCCGAAGCTGGTGAAGTTATGCTGAAATCAGGAAAAGTCAATGAGGAGACTTCATGGAAGCTCCATCAGGGAATTCTTGACACTATCTGGCTTAGACAGTCAGCCTGTCTAGTAAAGACAGGCAAACTTTCCTAGGCTGACAGTGTAGCTTATCTTGGCGACTTGACTATTCTCATTCTAAAGGTGATTCTTCATACATCTGCATAGCGTCTCGGTGTAAATCGTGTATTTGCTCTGCTAACCAACCAGGAGACAGAATTCTCAGTTGGCTTCCTCTGCTCATCAAATATCCGAAGAAATCTACAGTAGGTCGTATGGTAATTTCAAAGTCAGTATAGTTGTCACCTTTGGCAACGACCTTTTGGCTTTTGTGAAGAGGTAGATCTTTGACTCTGTACTGTTCATAATCATAAGCTCTGAACCTTATCTTTTCTATACGGGTACTGTCTCCGATTAATACACCATAATACTCTTTGAAATAATCTTGGGCATTGAAGTCTGTATTGAGTTCAAATTTTATATCAGTAACATCTATGCCTTTGATTCTGTCGAGCGAGAAAATAGCATAATAATCCTTTATTTCTTGCTCTTCTGTTGTTACATAGTGAAAATGCCCCAAAACATACCAACGTTGCTTATGTAATTTGATGCAGTATGGTTCTATCGTATAGCTTTTTCTTTCACTGTTACCATATCTTTGATAATGGATGGTTATCTTGCAGCTTCTTTTCATGGCATCAAGAATAAGCTCTAGATTTTCCCCTTCATAAGGTACTGGTTCTAACAAAATTCTGTTTTGAAGAGAAACACATTCACTGATAATGTTATGGGCAGAAAGTGTGGATAACATCCAGTTTTGTATGGAATCCGTTTCTAAAGCTTCAGGATTTCCGATATAATATTTGTAACCATTTTTTCTGTTACAATCGATGTATATACCAAAAATATCCTCTATGGCATCCTTGTGTCGATTGAATGTGGAACGAGCCAACTCGATACCTTCACTCATCTCAGTCTCAAGCCATTTCTTCTGTATGTCTGCAAAAGAAATTGTTCGAGCCTGATAGATGGTATTTACTAACCAGATATATTCTTTGAATTTTATAGGAGTTTTCATAATTCTCAATTACGTTATTACCAATTATTGTAACGAGAAGGATAGGTGTTTATTGACTTTTTAGACCATTTTTACTAAAAAATAACAACTTGTCCTATGAATTGATACAACTTTTTCTTACCTTTGTGGTGTAATAACAAAATATTGATGCTTATGATATATAATGAAGCAAAATTACGAAATTTGATAGGTAAATGTAAATGGACTTTTGCCAAGACGATGCCAACGTGTCCTCACGAATATATTGTGAGAAATAAATGTGCTTTGTCTGATGAGGAGTTTGTGTATTTTGTACAGTCGCAGAGACAGTTCGGCATCCCTCAACAATGGTGGAAATATAATTTTCCTTATCTTCATATCGATGGATATAAGTATTGGACAATGGGCGATTCTATAAATAATACGATAATAATCAACCGTGCGAAAGAAGATATGCTTGATAAATTTAGATTGTTGATTCATCGTATCATTACTTTTGGAGAAGTCTTGTCGAAAATGGAAACAAATAAGTCGTATCGAATGAATGTGTTAGATTGTTTGCCTACAAATGAAAATTTCAATAGTGCATTGTTGGCTGCTCTGTTTCGACAAAATAAAGATGGTGTGTTTTCTTGTTTCAAGAGTTTTGTAAAAAACTGTGTTAACGACAGTCTTGAAAAAATAATTGCAATACCAACTATTCATACCGAAGAGTTTGTGAATGGGGGGAAGAGAATAGACATATTTGTTTATGAGCTTGGGAAATATGCCATTATTTTTGAAAATAAAATAATGGATGCTCCCGAACAACCCAATCAGTTAGCAAATTATATAGAAGGTGTTAAGGCTAAGGGGTTTGAAAATGAACAAATTTATATAGTATATTTACCACGAACTGATGAGGATGGACCAACTGATATTTCTTGGAAAAATAGGCGAGGATATTCTTATGAGAATGATTTCAAGCAACGTTATGTGAAAGTCAGTTTTAAAAAAGGAATTTTAGCTTGGCTTCAGTTGCTAAAAAAAGAACAAGATTTAGACCAGCCATTGTTTTTGGATTCTATAAGAATGTATGAAGATTATTTGGAAGGTCAGTTCGGAATGAGAGTGTTAGATAAAATAGAAACAGAAAGTATGGACAAATTTATACGTGAGGCTTTTCATTTGGCAGGTACAGATGATAAGAATGCTGCAATATTAATAGAGCAAATGGAGCTTGTTGATAAGTTGAAATCAGAAATGCAATCAGTTAAAAAGGAACTTATGCTTTCAGTTTTCAATGATTGGCATCAGCGTTTGTTGAAGGATTTCACATCAGACAATCTTGAAGTTCAAATAGGGGTGGGACGTTTTTGGAATGTAGGAGTTTTATTCCCATACAATGAGTCGGAATCTCGTATATGTGTAAAGTTGGAGATGGATAATAATACAAACAAACTATATTATGGCTATAAGTATGCAGAGGACGATATGGATCACAGTGAAGAAATGAGAGAGTGGCTTGCTATGCATCCTATATTAATTGATGGTATTCAAAAAGGATCTGACTGGATGTTTTTTCGTTATACTACTGTTGAAACGGGGTATGATTGTTTGCAGGAATTGATTTCTAGGTTTCAGTCTGTGACAAAAAAATGAAAGAAAGGGATTGGAAACCCTCCCGAAGTCTGCATCCGAAGACCGACGTGTGAGCGGTATATCCAATCCCAAATAGTACAGCACAGAAAGGTCAAGGCTACGTTGTATACCATATAGCCCCCTACAACCTAGCCTGATATTAGGGTTGGCTTTAGACGCAATTCTGTGCTTATAAGTTTTGTCTGATACGAATGGTCAGACGTATTTGATTCTCATAATGGGCTTCTTGATTGATTTTGCTGATACGGCATTCAAAAACAGAAGTCCATCCCATCTCTAGTAATTTTGCTATTTCCGTATTATCTGTACGAGGAAGATACCCCAGCAGATATTCTTCTTTTTCGTTGTTTTCATCCATCTTGCTATAAACCACGGCAACTGCATTCTTGTCGTATGTATTTTCTTTGTCTCTTTGAAGTTCAAGGAGTGTACCAACATGTAGTTCTTCCCACACTTCATTTGCGTCGTGATTGACGTCCTGCGAGATGACATTCTTTGAAATATAACTTATTTGCTTTCATAACCATAGTTTTTTGCAATTCGTTTGCAAAGGTAGTGCCATCTTGTACCAATTCATGGGACAAGCTAATAAAAACAAAGAAAAACTTTAAAAATGTCGATAGTAGTGCCAAAATTTGTCTTTTTTCGTACTTTTATCTGCATAAAGTAGTTTGTGGCTCCCACCCATCAATCGTTCCAGTCTCTGACGAGAAGTTGCAGCCTATCTGGTAAATCGTTCTATTGTCGGCGGCATACTCACGGGCATAGCCTTTTCCCTCGATTTGCTTCAAGGCATCAAGGGCAGAACCATCACGCTTAAACTCGAAGATATAAACAAACTTCGGGGTCTCCACGATGCAGTCAACTCGTCCTTCGCTTTGCTCCTTTTCTATTAAAACAGTAAAACAGCTTATCATGCGAATCACCAAATAGAAGGTATATTGGAAATAACGCTCCTTTTCTCGCTCGTCGTCTTTGCGTCGTTGGCTATATGGGATGCTGGCGAAGAAGGATGTGAGTAACTTTTCCAATTTCTTGCAATCTCCCTCTTTCATGGTGTTCACCACCTCTACGACCCAAGCATCTGGCGATTCCTTAGGTTTCAGATAGTTTGTTGCCACCATGGTTACGAATCCCGATTTTACCTCGTCATTAGGGAAATCCAGGAGATAAGAATCGGTATCCATGTTCCAATCCTTGATGGTGAGATAGCCACTCTGGTAAATCATAGGCAGTGGTGCCTCGGTGTCTGCCTTGTAGTCTATGAAACTGTTCGTAGGATAATATTTCCCCGTCAGTTCATTGAGGTTCTCGCCGGAGTGGGCGAGTAGGCGAACCAGATAGGTAGGCGAGCCGGTACGGAACCAGAAATCGCTTAGGATTTTCTTGCTCAGTGAGTTCAAAATGCTGAAAGGGTTGTAGATGTCAAGCATGTTAGGGCTGAAATGATAACCATCAAACTTACGTTTGAGGCGATATTTCATCTCGTTCTCTGAAACCTTATATCTTGCAGCCATAGCCTTGATTGGTTCGTCGAAGACAGAATACAGTTCTTCCTCTGTGATGCCGCAAAGTGCCTCGTAACGGTCGTCCATACTGATGTCGTCAGGTTGGTTGAAACCGCTGAACACACTTACTTGCGAAAACTTGGTAACACCAGTCAACAAAACGAATTTCAAGTCTCTGTCGGCAGCCTTGAAGACACTATAGAATCCTTTCATGATTTCACGATGTCTATCTTCTAATAATCGCTCGTTGCCCTCTGAGTCGATAGTCTTAAGTCCTGTGTCCAATACGTCCAATAAAGGCTTGTCGTATTCATCGATTAAGACAACGGCACCTAATCCTGTCTTTTCATGGGCAGTTCTCAAGACAGACATAAAGCGGCTTCCCAATGTAGAGGCTATCGGATCCCTTCCATAAATAAGTTCTTGGTGTTCGACAAATTCATTCAAAGTTTTTTCCAGTTCGCCAGCTTGTGTGAAGTCCTTGCCGTTGAAATCAATATGAAATACAGGATATTGCTTCCATTCCGTTTCTAAGGAGTCGATGGCAAGACCCTTGAATAGTTCCTTTTTCCCTAGAAAATAGCATTCCAAGGTAGAAATCAATAATGACTTTCCAAATCGTCTTGGACGACTTAGAAAGTATATATTGCCATTTTCAACTAAATCGTAAATCAAATTTGTCTTGTCGAGATAGACATAATCTTCTCTTCTGATTTTTTCAAAATTCTGTATTCCTATAGGGTATTTCATATTGCCGCTTTTATTGAATTTTTGGCAAAGTTACGAAAAAAAACGGAATGTGCAAAGATTTGTCGAATAATTTATTGAATTCGATTATTTCCGCTCTTTCCTCAGATGCCTATACAGCCACCAGAAGGCTGGGATGAGGAACATATCTGCCATCACCCATGCCACTGGGTCGCCGAAGCAGACACCCGTCCATGCCAAGGCAGGAACGAGCCAAAGGCTCACGCCGCATCTTGCTATCATCTCCATCACACCGCTCAGCATCGATAGGTTGCTGTAGCCCAAGCCCTGGATGCTGTATCGCAGGATGGTGAGCAAACCGAGAGCTGGATAGAAGTAGTTGGCGATGCGCATAAACTGGGCGGCGTAGGTCACCACCTCAGCCTCGCCCTTATCCACGAAGAGCATCATCATCCAGTCGGCGAAAGGATAGATAATGAGGAAGGTGAGTACGAAGTAGATGAGCATCATCTTGATGGCGGC
>DJSH01000050.1:16171-23234 GCA_002440225.1 Candidatus Segatella violae | reverse complement strand
CCGATGTTCTCGAAGACACAAGTGAAGAGATACTTGATGCGCATCGAGGCGGTAAAGGCGGCTACATAGACCGTACCCAAGGCGTTGTTGGCACTTTGCAGCATGATACTGCCAATGGCGGTGATGGAGAATTGCAAGCCCATCGGCACGCCGTTGTTCAAGAGGATGCTAATCTTCTTGTTGTCGTATCGGCGTTCCTCGCCCTGCGGGATGAGTATTTGCATCTTCCTCTTGATATACCAGATGCAGAGCAATACCGACAAACCTTGCGACAGCCAGGTAGCGATACCCGCTCCCTCTACGCCCAATCCCAGTCCGAGAATCAGAATGCCATCGAGGATGATGTTGACGATGGAGGCGGTGATGAGGAAGAAGAACGGCTGCTTCGAGTTGCCCAAGGCTCTGATCTGACCTGAGAGTAGGTTATAGCCAATGGTGAAAGGTATCGCTGCAAACTGGAGCATCAGGAAGACGTAGGCATCGTCGAACACTTCCTTCGGGGTGTTGACGAGATGCAGAATCTTTCCGCAGAAGATGCAGGAGAGGAAGGTGATGACTACGGCGAACACCACGGCGATGCGGATGCTGTTGCTCACATAAGTCCGCATTTTCTGATAGTCCTTCGCTCCGAAGGCTTGCGCCACAGGGATGGCGAAGCCTGCACAGGACCCATTGCAGAATCCCATGATGAGGAACATGATGGAGCTGGAGGCTCCCACGGCAGCCAATGCCCCTACGCCTATCCATCTACCCACGATGGCTGCGTCGATGATGAGGTACATCTGCTGCAAAATGTATCCCATGATGAGGGGTATCGCAAACTTGATGATGGCTCTGAGTGGCGAGCCAATGGTCATATCGCTTACATTCTTGTTATTACTGTCCATTTTCTAGTTATCCTTTGTTTGTAACGAATTATAATACTGCAAAGGTAACGCTTTTTGGGGAATATCCGCAGTTTCAGAGGTTGAAAAAATATTAAATCTTGGAAAAACGGACAAAATACAATATAAAATCCTTGGAAAAACGGACAAAAAATAGTACTTTTGCCTTGGAAAAACGGACAATATTGGGCTGTTTTATATTAGAAAAGCGGACAGAGTATGATTAAACGTAAGATAGACAGATACTTAGTTGATTTCTTTCAACATGATAAGAAAGCCTTGCTCATTACTGGAGCCCGACAGATAGGAAAAACATTTTCTATCCGTCGCTTTGGGCAAGAACATTTTGAGAGTTTCGTGGAGATAAACTTCATAGACAGTCCTGGCTTGGTTAAGATTTTCAGCAATGCAAAAAGTAGCCAGGACATTTTGTTGCGTCTCTCTACCGTCACCAACCAAGACCTTATAAAAGGCAAAACACTTGTCTTCTTTGATGAGGTACAGGAATGTCCGGAAATTATTACTGCCATCAAGTTCTTGGTGGAGGAAGGGAGCTATTGCTATGTATTGAGTGGCAGTTTGCTGGGCGTTGAAATCAAGGACATTCGTTCTGCGCCAGTTGGATATATGGCAGTCAAGGATATGTTCCCTTTGGACTTTGAGGAATTTGCCATTGCCGTTGGTATTAAGGAGAGCATTGTCAGTACCCTTCGAGAAAATTTCTTGCAGGAAACAGAAGTAGATGATTTCATCCATGAGAAAATGATGGAAATATTCCGCTTGTACCTTATTGTGGGGGGTATGCCTGCTGCCGTGGAGAAATATCTTGAAACCAACAATCTGCAGGAGGTGATGGCGGAGCAGCAATCTATCATTCGTCTGTATAAGCAGGACATTGCGAAATATGACCCTGAACATAAACTTTATATAGAGGAAATCTTTGATAGGATACCAGCTGAACTAGATGCCAAGAACAAAAGGTTCATTCTCAAGAATTTGAATGAGAACATCAAGTTCTCACGGTATCAGAACAGCTTTTTGTGGCTTAAGAATGCAGGGGTGGCCTTGCCTGTTTATAATGTGGATGAACCCAAAGTTCCGTTGATTCTCTCAAGCAGCCGCAATTTGTTCAAGTTGTTTATGAGCGACATCGGTCTCTTGGCAAGCCTCTATGCTGATGGTATTCAACTGAAGATTCTTGACAATGAACCTTCCATCAATTTTGGCTCGGTGTATGAGAACGCAGTGGCGCAAGAACTGTGCGCTCATGGTTTCCCTTTATACTATTATAATAGTAAGCGACAAGGAGAATTGGATTTCGTGATAGAACGGAATGACGAAGTGTTGCCGCTGGAAGTGAAATCGGGTAAAGATTATGAGCGTCACAAGGCACTCTCCAATGTTGTTGCCTCCACCACTTATAATATACCCAAAGCTTATGTGCTATGCAACGACAATGTCAAGAAGTTGGGGAAGATAACCTATCTGCCTATCTATATGTTGATGTTTATTCAGAAGGAGCCGTCTCTTCCTACCAATTATAAAATAGATTTGGGTGGATTGATATAAATCTCCCTCACTAACGATAGTAAGTGCTAGACTTGTCCTAAGAATATGGGAATCCACTTAGATTCCCATATTCTTTTTTATTTCTGCCATTTTGTTTCGGCGGTCGATGGAGAAGGTATCTCCGTGGCTCTCCACGTAGTCGAAGAGCATGAACGCCTTGTTCAGAAGCTCGTCTCTCGTAGGTTGCCCCACGGTATCAGCCTCGTAATAGTATAGTTCGGCGAGCATGTCCATCTTGGATATTCGCTTCTCCTCGTCGTCAATGCCTGCCATAGCCTTCATCACGTCATCGATGGTGGCGATGCTGTAGAAAGCATACGGACCCACATACTGGTCGTACAACTCTCTGATTTTCTCACGGCGAGTTGTCACCTCTTTCTTTTCGAGCATACGCTCCAAGGCCGACATAAACTCGCGAATCAATCGCTGGATATAGTCTCTTTGTAACATTGTTTGTTTATTTTTTACTCTTTTATCTTTTTACTTTTAAAAGACGATGCAAAGAAAATGCTAATCTTCTGCAAAGTTACGGAAAAGTTGGGAAATATGGCAAGATTTATGGGAAAACTTTGCTCTAAACAGAGGAAAATCTAAAAACTAGCCAAAACTTTCAATTTGTAATCTAAAATGTCGTTTCTGTTTACAAGTAGAAAAGATTAGCTTTCTTGTTTGTTGCATAATGTAATATTAAAACAATTAAAATAGTCAATTAGAAAAATGTGCGTAGTATTTCTTTCTTTTTGCTTACCTTTGCACTTGAGTATTAACAAAGTGATAAGTATATATAATAAGGTATTAACGCTCCAAACTACAATTAGGTATGAAAGTAAATATAAAAGGATTGACGGATAGCAGGGACACCGTAAACAAGTGGATGGAACGATTTGGAGTTCGATTTGGTGTTTATAAGAAAGGGACGTTCAAGGAGCAGCTCTTTCCATTCGATTCTGTGCCAAGAATCATCCCCAAGAACGACTGGGATTATCTGGAGACGGGACTCCAGCAGCGTGTGAAGGCACTCAATATGTTCTTGTGGGACATCTACCATGACAAGAAAATCATCAAGGATGGCATCGTGCCAGAGGAATTCGTCTATTCCTCCAAGGGCTATATGCCTCAGTGCGAGGGCATCTGTCCTACAGGCAAGGTGTATGCCCATATCGCTGGCATCGACTTGGTGGAGGGTAAGGACGGTAACTGGTATGTCTTGGAGGATAACCTGCGCATCCCTTCGGGTGCCAGTTATCCGATGATAGCCAGGAAGATAACCCGAAAGGTGTCACCATCTACCTTTGCCGATAATGCCGTGGCAGACAACCGTGACTATGCCGACCTCCTGCGAGACATGATGGACGATATGAACGAGGAACGTGGCATCTCCGTTATCCTGACTCCTGGCAGATACAACTCTGCCTTCTTCGAGCATTCTTACTTGGCGGAAAAGACAGGAGCTACCTTGGCTTACCCCGGCGACCTCTTCGTGGAGGACGATAAGGTGTATTATGCTGGTATGTATAAGGAGAAGATTCGGGTGGGCTGCATCTATCGCCGTGTGAGCGATGAGTATATGGACCCGATGATGTTCGAGGCTTCCTCGCTCTTGGGCATTCCGAACGTGATGCAGGCTTACAAGGCGGGCAACGTGGCACTGATCAATGCCATCGGCAATGGAGTGGCTGACGACAAGGGTATCTATTATTTCGTGCCGAAGATGGTGAAGTTTTATCTCGGCGAGGAACCTATCTTGCACAATGCCCCTACCTATCTGCCATACTTCAAGGAGGATTACGACTATGTGTTGGAGCATATCGACCGCTTGGTCATCAAGGACGTGAGCGAGGCGGGAGGTTATGGAGTAGTGTTCGGTTCGGAGCTCTCGCCAGAGAAACTGGAGGAGTTGAGGCAGCTCATCATCAAGTATCCTCGTAGATGGATAGCCCAGGAGGTCATCGACTTCAAGGACTTGGAAATCCTGGAGAACGGCAAACTGGTTTGGCGCAAGGCTGATTTGCGAGCCTTCGTGGTGAGTGGCAAGGAAACCAAGGTATGGAAGAGCGGACTGACACGTTTCTCCAGAAATCCCAACTCGTTTGTAGTCAACTCGTCGCAGGGAGGTGGATTCAAGGATACATGGGTTATGACGAAATAAAAAATATAGGATATGGTAAAGAGTGATATAATTTCTGCTACGAAGGCAAACAGATTGTATTGGTTGGGAAGATATGAGATGAGAGTGTATCTCACGTTGCATCAGCTCAACAAATGCTGCGATGAGATGATAGATGGCAGTCCGGAGGCTTATCATGCCGTCTGGGCTAAGTTGGATGCACTGGGTAACTACAAGACCAACGATGAGTTTACCCTGGGTATGCTCTACGACGAGGACAATCCGAGTTCGGTGATTTCCGCACAGAAGTATGCGATGGACAATGCCATCCTGCTGCGTGAGGACATCATGTCGGAGACGTTGAGCTATCTGGAGATGAGCGTCGCCTTGATGAAGCGATGCAAGGAAGCTGACGAGAAGGCACTTGCTACCTTGCAGCCCATCATCGACTGGTCGCTTGCCTTTTGGGGCTCTGCCGAACAACGCATCCAGAACCATCGTGCCCTCAACATCATGATGATAGGGCGCAACATCGAGAACCTCGACATCTTGATTCGATTCGGTTATCCTTATCGCCGCATCGCCCTCGCCTATGAGTCGCTGAAACGATATTGCGAGGATAAGTCGGAGATATTGGATGAGAACATCAGCCGTCAGTTGGACGAGCTCATCACCGAGGAGAAGTTCAACCTCGATGACATGGACTATAAATTCAAGCTCATCAAATACATCAACCAATTGGTGCGTGTATGAAGAGATACATTTATAATTACCAAACCGTGGTGGGCTTCAGCCAACCAGTGATGCGCCACGCCATCTTGCTAAGGGCGCAACCTGTGCAGGGAGCCTACATGAATGTGGAGGAAGAGCATCTGTTGCTTCCTCCCGCTTTTCATATCCAGTCGGGAACGGATGCCTTTGGCAACCGCTTGGTATATGGACTTCAGGAGGAAGCCCATCAGTCGTTGGTTACCGTCAGCACGGGCATCGTGAGCATGGAGCGTTACAGCGTGCCGCTGGATACCATGCCCTTGATGGTTTATCGGGAGCCTACGCCACTCACGTTTCTGAGCGAGGAGCATCGGCTGGATTTGGAGGGAAGCATCTCGCAAAAGGCTTGGTTTATCTGCCATTACGTCTTTCGCCAGATGGAATATGTGCCGCAGGTTACCACTCTCGATACGCCAACCTCCGAAATCATCAAGACTCATCAGGGTGTTTGCCAGGACTATGCCCATCTGATGATAGCCCTGTGCCGATTGCATGGTATTCCGGCGAGATATGTCTGTGGATTCATGGAGGGCGAGGGAGAGACCCATGCCTGGGTGGAGGTTTGCGATGGCGATGCTTGGCATGGCTTCGACCCTACCCACAATATGGAGATAGAATGTGGATACGTGAAACTGGCGCATGGCAGGGATGCTTCCGATTGTCCTGTGAGCCGAGGACTCTACATGGGTAATGCCTTCCAAGAGACGGAAGTAAGCGTCATGTTGAAAGAAATATAATTTCTAACGAATGAAGTGATGACTTCTTGATAGTGATAACTTCTTGAAATAATATAGAAAAACAATGATAAAAACAATATTGTCAACAGAACTTCCCGTCAACGAGCGGTATCTGATTCGAAAGAACATCATCCGGAATGGTGATGGAAAGAAGCGAATCTGCATCGTGACGGGAACACATGGCGATGAACTGGAGGGACAGATGGTGTGCTACCTGATGGCTCGCCAACTGAATGAGCAACTGGAAAACCTCGATGGAACGGTGGAAATCTTTCCTGCCCTCAACCCCTTGGGCATCGACACGATACAGCGAGGCATCCCAAACTTCGACCTCGACATGAACCGCATTTTTCCTGGGGATAAGAACGGAACGATGGCGGAGCAAGCTGCTTATACCATCATCGAAGACTTGAAGGGCGCAGACCTCGTTATCGACGTACATTCTAGCAACCTCTATCTGAGGGAGACCCCACAAGTGCGCATCAATGTGCTCAACGAGAAGGAACTGGTACCGTTGGCACAAGAACTGGGTGTGGATTTCATCTGGGTGCATGATGCCGCTACCGTTTTGGAGGCTACCTTGGCTCATTCGCTCAATTCCACAGGCACCAAGTGCTTGGTAGTGGAGATGGGAGTGGGCGAGCGTATCAACCATAAGATGTGCTTCCGATTGAGAGATGGCATCTTCCATCTGATGCAAGAGATGGGGATGTGGAAGGGCGAGGTTCCTACCGAACAACTAGCTGACTCCATCGTTTGCAAGGGCAACAAGGTGGAGTTTCTCAATGCCGAGACTTCGGGTATTTTCATCACCGAACTGAAATGTGGATTCATGGTGGAGAAATCGCAGGAGATAGGACAAATCGTGGAACCTCTCACGGGCAAAATCCTCAGTCGGGTCATATCGCCCGTGGATGGCTACCTGTTCACCATCCGAGCTTATCCTATCGTATATGAAGGTTCGCTCATGGCGAGAATCTATCATGAATAGTTAG
>DJSH01000050.1:0-16045 GCA_002440225.1 Candidatus Segatella violae | reverse complement strand
TTTGGCGAAGGCGAGAAGACGTTGGCTATCGTGGGAGCGATGCGAGGTGACGAGATTCAACAACAGTATATTTGTGCCAAGATGGTGGCTGTGCTGAAAGATTTGGAGCGCAAGGGCAGGATAGCCGATGGCAAGAGCATCTTGGTGATACCATCGTGCAACCCTTTTTCGATGAACGTGAGCAAGCGATTCTGGGCAATGGATGGCACCGACATCAACCGTATGTTCCCTGGCTATGACAAAGGAGAGACCACCCAGCGTATTGCCGCCGCCCTCTTTGCCCAAATCAAGGACTATCGGTATGGCATACAGATGGCGAGCTTTTATATGCCGGGCGATTTCGTTCCTCATGTCCGAATGTTGCAGACGGGCTATGAGGATGTGGAGACCGCCTCGCATTTCGGTTTGCCTTTCGTCACCATCCGCAAGCCGTTGCCATACGACACCACCTTGTTAAACTATAATTGGCAGATATGGGGCTGCAAGGCTTTTTCGCTGTATGCCGGACAGACCAACTATGTGGAGGATAGCACCAGTATGCAGAGCGTTGAGGCTATCTTGCGGTTCCTCAACAAGGAGGGCATCGTCGCTTATCGCAACAAGAACGCAGGCTATGAGTCGGTGGTACTCGATGAGAAAGACCTCTGTAATGTGATAGCTCGCCGAGCCGGCATCTTCTATCGCTTGAAGAATACGGGGATGGCGGTGAAGGAAGGCGATGTGTTGGCGCAGATACTCGACCCCTACGACTGCTGTGTGTTGGAGGAAGTGAAGGCTCCCGTGGATGGAGTCGTCTTCTTTGCCCACAACAAGCCGTTGGCGTTGGAGCACGCCATCTTGTATCGAATTATCAAGGAGGAGGAAATCTAAGGGTTTCCTCCTCTTTGTGAGATAGTTTAAATAGAAAAAGATTGTATTTATGAAAGTTGTAAGATTTTTGAAAGACTGGACTTTGCCAGTCTCCATAGCCCTTGGCATTATCATCTATTTCGTTTTTGCCGAGATACCCGCCTTGGAACCTGTGAGCGATTGGTTTACGCCATTGAGTCGTCCCATCCTGCCATCCTTTATGTTCCTCATTCTCTTCACCGTGTTTTGTAAGGTGGATTTCAAGAAATTGCGACCAGTGAAGTGGCAATTGTGGGTGGCGATACAGCAAGTGGTGTTTGTGTTGCTCATCGTAGGTATGATACTCGTTTTCCATATTCAGGGTGAACCGCTCATTCTCTTGGAGGCGATACTCGCTTGTATCATTGGTCCTTGTGCTGCAGCCAGTTCGGTGATTACAGCCAAGCTCGGTGGCAGCATGGAGCAGATGACCACCTATACTTTCATCTCCAATGTAGTGACTGCTATCCTGATACCCCTCTGTTTTCCTTTGATAGAGAAGGGTGAGCACCTCACCTTCCTCTCTGCTTTCTTCGGCATCTTGTATCAGGTGTGCATCGTGCTGGTGGTGCCGATGGGCTTGGCTTTCATCGTGAAGCATGGCTTCCATCGTTTCCACCATTGGATAGTAGGCATCAAGGACTTGAGCTTTTATCTCTGGGGCGGTTCGCTGGTCTTGGTGGCTGGTACCACGATGCGCAACATCATGCACGCCAACACCTCCTTGCTGTTTGTCTGCGTGATAGCTATCTTGGGATTGATGCTGAGCATCGTGCAGTTTGCCACCGGTCGTTTCATCGGTCATTATTTCAACAGTGTGGTGGAATCGGGACAGGCTTTGGGACAGAAGAACACGCCTTTCGCCATTTGGGCGGCATCCGCCTATCTCAACCCTTTGTCAACGGTAGGTCCCGGTTGCTATGTGCTCTGGCAGAACCTCATCAATTCGTTCGAGCTTTGGCATTATCAGAAGAAAAATAGTTGAAAAGTTTGGTGGTATGGGGATTTTTGTGTTACTTTGCATTTGAAAGCATAACCGATTATAGAATTTCTAAGTTTCGGTTGCCAACTATAAAGTAGCATATTTAAAACCAGAGCAATATGGATACACCGAAATCACTGCGTGCGTTGGCGGCTCATCAGTCAGCCTACCAAGAACTTCTTCGCCAGCAACCTTATTATAAGATGGTGGCGCCTATCGTCGAGGGATTCCTCCGACAAATCATCAATCATGGGGCATTCTATGTCCGTGTGCATGTCTCGTCTTTGGAAGGCATCCTGGAGTCGAAACGCATCAAGAGTATGATGGAGACGGGCACAGGTGCTACCAATGGCTGCAAGGAAACCCGAAGGGAGGCTGTTGAGGCTCTCTTCGGATGCAATGCCAACAAACTCTTGCCAAGCGAGTTCCCGAAATATGGCTTCCTCTCGCAGTCCGATGCGGTGAAAGACCTCTACATCAATGGCGGAATGTGGTGTCAGTATGGCGATGTATCCATCCAGCTCAAGAAGGAACGTCTCTTCCATCGCACCACCCTCTGTGTGGGCGATTCCGTCAACTTCGGTAGGTTTTATCAACTCATCCCGACAAGAGTGGATGATGTGAAGGCTACCTGTATCTGTGGCTTGGCTCACGATGGAGAGCCGCTGATGAAGATGGGCGACCCAGTGGCTGCCTATGCCCTCTTTGCCCAGTGGATATTGGAGAAGAAACTCACCATCAATAACTTTCCTTTAATCGAAGAGGTGGCGAAAGATGTTCCTCCTATCTTCGACTTCTTCGAGCTACAATACCATGGCGATATCGACATCACCCAGGATGTGGAGCGCATCGACGTGGCTCCTTCTTCGCCCGAGGAAAAGGAGAAACTTCTCGAACTACAGGAGAAATTCGAGAAGATAGGAGTGAAGATGTATATTTTGGACCAAAATTAAATATTTATATATGATATTACATCCTGTCCCTCAAGATTTTCTGTTGAAAATAGGATTACCTAAGGAGATGAACAACCCTCTCAATTATGAGCTTCATCCTCTCTGTATCGCTGTATGCAAAGAGCTACAGCTTTATCTCGAAAAGCGAAACGATTGGAGAAATGAGATTGATCGAGGTAAGATGTTTGGCATTCTTATTGTGGAAAAGGACTCACAGATAGGTTATTTTGTTGCTTATAGTGGGCAGATAGGTGGACGAAGCGATTGGGAAGATTTTGTGCCTGCTGTTTTCGACTATTTACAGCCTGATGGCTACTTTAAAATTCATGAGGCAGAAATTACCCATATTAACCAAAGCATCAAGCAAATGGAGGGTGATGAGCGCATGAAACAGGCGAAGAAATTAATAGCTTCCCTTCAAGAAGAGCGAAAGAAAGTTATCATTTCTTACCAAGAAAAAATAAAGATAGCTAAATCGAAACGAGATGCTCGTCGAGAAGAAGCAATCTTTGATCCAAAACACAAAGCTTTAACTCCAGAAGAAAAGCAAGCAATGACAAGGGAAAGCCAATTTATGAAGGCAGAACTTCGCCGTCTCAAGAAGTCCCTTGCAGAGGAGACTCCTTTAGAAATGGAATTTGCTGATTATCAAGAAAATCTGCAAAGACTGAAACAATTGCGAAAGACGCTATCTGATGCCTTGCAGCAATGGCTCTTCTCGCAGTTCCGTATGCTCAACTACCAAGGGAAAAGTAAAGACTTGCTGGATATATTCCGAGACGCTGCGCTTCAAGACGCCCCACAGGCATCTATCATTTCAAAAAGAGTCGCCATGAAGATGGTTCCACCAGCTGGCAGTGGCGAATGCTGTGAACCCAAACTGTTGCAATATGCTTACCGATATGGTTACAAACCTGTGCAGATGGCAATGTTTTGGTGGGGCGAAAGCCCAAAGGAAGAGATTCGCCATCATCTCCAGTTTTATCCAGCTTGCAATGGTAAGTGCAAGCCGATACTACACTGGATGCTGCCCGCTCACATCTTTGCAGTTCCAACGACAGTAATGCCTGCCGACAATGATGTCTCTATATATAATAAGGTGGAAATGCTTTTCGAAGACCAAGAGCTAGCTGTAATTTACAAACCGGAAGGCTTGTTGGCTGTACCGGGCAAGGATGCCAATCTTCCATCTGTATATACCCTGATGCGGAAAAAATATCCCATGGCGACAGGCCCACTCATTGTCCATCGGCTTGATATGGCGACCAGTGGACTCATGATTATCGCCAAGACCGAGTTCGCTTATCATCGATTGCAACGAGCTTTCTTGACCCATCAAGTTCAGAAGAAATACATCGCCATCATCGGTTGTGGCAGCAAAGAAGCTTGTGATAAATTGATGGCAGATTTCAACGTAGAAAGAAAAATGACAGAAACTGCGGAAAATAACAGAGAAAAAAATAGAGCGATTCTTTCTCTCCCTTTGATGCCCGATTACCTAGACCGCCCTCGCCAAATCGTGCAACGCGAACAAGGCAAGGAAGCCATTACCGAATATGAGATATTAGAGCGAATGGACGATACACATCTGCGCCTTGCCCTCTATCCCAAAACAGGCCGAACCCATCAGCTTCGCGTTCATTGTGCGCATCAAGAAGGTTTGGATGCCCCCATTCTTGGCGACCCACTCTATGGCAATGAGAAGGCTGCCCGCCTCCATCTCCATGCTGAGGAGATTACTTTCTATCATCCCTTGACCGGAAAGAAACTTACTATATCAAGAAAGGCTGACTTCTAGCAGAAGCCAGCCTTTCTTGATATATGCGATTTTTATATTTCTATACGAAGAACATTACGATAACCTGGGCGATGACCACTCGAATAAACATGCCAAGTGGATAGACCGTGGCATAGCTGACACTAGGAGTGTCTCCATCCAAAGTTTCGTTGGCATAAGTCAATGCCATAGGGTTTGCCATACTGCCACAGAGAATGCCGCAGATGCTACCGAAATCGTATTTCTTGGTCTTCAGAATAATCAAACCAACAACAACTACGGGCACTACAGTGATGAGGAATCCGATGCCTACCCACATCAAACCTTCCGGACGAACTACTGTCTCAAAGAACTGTCCGCCGGCATCCAACCCCAGACAGCCTAGATAGAGCGCCAATCCCAATTCTCGAAGCATTAAGCCTGCGCTTCGTGTCATATAGGAGATGAAATGCACGCGAGGACCAAGGGCACCAATTAGAATACCCATCACAATAGGACCACCGGCGATACCAAGTCGTACTGGTGCTGTCATGCCTGGAATATTCAAGGGGACGGTTCCGATGGCAAGACCGAGGATGATGCCCAAGAAGATGGCACCCAGGTTTGGCTCGTTCAATGTCTTTACAGCATTGCCCAAAAATTGCTCTACATGGTCGATACTTGCAGGATCTCCTACCACAGTGAATCGGTCGCCGTATTGGATACGAAGATCGTCGGTGGCAAGCAAGCGAATGTCGCCACGTAGCACACGGCTCACGTTTACACCGTATGTATTGCGCATCTGGAGGCTTCCGAGCCGTTTGCCGTTTAGACCATGTCGTGTCACCACGATGATGCGACTCTCCACCTTGGCATCAATGGCATTCCAATCTACCTTGTCACGGTTCCAATCCTTGTCAACCTTCTTGCCGAAGAGAATTTGCATCGCCGACACTTCGTCTTTGTTGGTTACTACAAGTACATTGTCATTGGTGTGCAATACCGTGTCGGCTTGTGGCACAATCACTTGTTCGCCACGCCATACACGTGAAATGATAAACTTACGGTGAGTCATCATCGAGATTTCTGCGATGGTGTTGCCATTGAGTGCAGGGTTGACGATGATGTATTGACCTATGGAAGTATGATCGTCTTCGTCGTTTTGCCTTATTTTCAAGTCTTCGGGCTTTACAAACAGTTTGCGTAGCAGCATCATCGCCAAGATGACACCCACAACTCCCAGAGGATAGGTGACGGCACATCCTAATGCAGCCCCACCGCTAGGGAGCCCCAACTGTTGCAGGGCTTGCTGGGCGGCACCTAGTGCTGGCGTGTTGGTAGTGGCTCCGCACAGGATACCTACCATGTCGGGTAAGCTCACAGGTAACACGGCACAAAGACCGAGCGAGAAAAGTGTGCCCACCACGATGACTGCCAGGCTCCATAGGTTGAGCGAGATGCCCTCATGCCGCATGGAACCGAAAAAGTTTGGACCCACATACAGCCCCAATACATACACAAACATGGTGAGACCGAAACTTTCGGCAAATTCTAACATGTTGTGATCGATGGTGAGTCCGAAGTGTCCTGCTAGGATACCCACAAAGAATACGAAGGCTATGCCAAGGGAAATTCCTTTGACGTGAATCTTGCCAAGGGCAAGACCCAAGGTACAAATCAATGAAAGAATGACGATGCCTTGCACCGCCGAATGCACGTTGATTAAATTATCAAACCACATAATGTTGTTTTATTGTATCTGTTCTAGATAAAATGTCCTATTTGTTTATATTCGTGTGCAAAGGTACAGCAATTTGCGGATAAAACAAAATAAAAAGGGAAAAATAAAAGAATCTTCAAAGTTTTTATGTACCTTTGCACCCGTTTTAAATGAATAATGATGAAAGATATTTGTTGTATAGGGCACATCACTAAAGATAAGATAGTGACCCCAACTCGTATTGTATACATGGCAGGAGGCACCTCTTTCTACTTTGCCTATGCCATAAACCAACTTCCCAAGGATGTGACTTTCTCTTTGGTCACAGCCATGGATCCAACCGAGAAAGAACCTGTGGAGAAGATGCTGCAGGCAGGCATCGATGTAGTGCTCTATCCTTCGCGCAATACTGTGTTTTTTGAAAATATTTATGGTGACAACATGAATGATCGCAAGCAGCGTGTGCTGGCGAAGGCCGATCCATTTACTGTAGAACAGCTGAAGAATGTTGAGGCTAAGGTGTTTCATCTAGGCAGTTTGTTGAGCGACGATTTCTCACCAGAGGTCGTGGCGTATCTTTCAACCAAAGGGCGTGTAAGTATCGACGTGCAAGGATATCTTCGTGAAGTGAGAGACGAGAAAGTCTACCCAATAGACTGGAAGGATAAGCTCAATGTCTTGAAGTATACTTATTATCTGAAGGTGAATGAGATAGAGATGGAAACCATTACGGGCTTGAAAGACCCCGTGGAGGCAGCCAAGTTAATTCATGCTTGGGGGGTGAAAGAAGTAATCATCACCTTGGGCAGCGAAGGCTCACTGATCTATGTGGATGACGTGTTTTATCAGATACCTGCTTATGCGCCTCATGAGGTGGTAGATGCTACTGGTTGTGGTGATACATATTCGGCTGGTTATCTGTATAAGCGATTGCAAGGCGCCACACCTACCGAGGCTGGCAAGTTTGCAGCCGCCATGTGTACGATTAAGCTGGAGCACAATGGTCCGTTCAATCGTACACTGAAGGATGTTGAGAGAATTATCTCTTAGTTTTCCTTGAGGGCATCTACCGCACCTTGAATTTTCTTCTTGGTGCGTTTGAATGCCTTCGACACCTTTTTGCCGATGCCCTCTGCGGTGTCGGCAACATTGTCTGAGGTCTTGTTGATGAACTGTTGTACCTTCTCCTTTTGGCGCACCACCTTTTCCTTACTGCGCAGACGGATAGCCTCGTCGCTCACGCTATCTTTCATCATCTTGGTGGAGTCTACTTGTGCTATCGCAGAGAGCGTAATGCCTAGAATGGCTATAATCATTCCTGTTCTTTTCATATTGAATATCTCCTTTTGTTGTTGATTAATTACGTTTTTTCGCCTTTCTTGGCGCAAAAATACATATTTTTTTGCGAAATCTAGCACCAAAAACCACTTTCTTAGCATCTTTTTTCACTAATGAACCATTATGAACTTGTTTGGTATCTAATTTTTTCATATCTTTGCAACAAGTAAATGTATTTTAAACCATCTTAATTAAAAGCGTATGGTCTACAACAAACATCTAGTCCTAGCGGTATGTGCCCTGTTAGCCTTTGGCGCATGCTCCGGTGGAGGAGGCAGTGACGACCCTGTCAATCCTCCTACGCCAAGTCAGCCTTCCCAACCGGAGGCTAAGTTACCAATCAATATCAGTACAATGGTGCTCAGTCGTGCCACTGATACAAACTTTGAAGCAGGAGACAACATCGGCTTGTTTGTGGTCAACCACAATGCGGATGGCTCGGCTGCCGCACTCAAGGTCTCTGGCAATCATGTTGACAACATGAAGTATACGTACAATGGCACATGGGTTCCTGCCACTCAAACCTACTGGAGCGACAATAAAACCCATGCCGATTTCTACCTGTATTATCCATACTCCTCCAACATTGGAAGCGTGGAAGCGATGGCGTGGAAGGTGAATGCCGATCAAAGCAGTGAGGCAAACTATAAGGCAGGTGACCTGCTGATAGGTAAGGCTTCAGATGTACCTCCGACAGAGAGTGCCGTCAAGATTGATGCCAAGCATGTGATGAGCCAGATGAAAATCACTGTGGCTCCTGGCAATGGATTCACGGAGGCCACTCTCGCTGCTGCAAAGGTGAGCGTGGCGGTGAATGGCTTGAAGATACAAGGCTCTGTCAATCTCGCCACAGCTGCCGCCACGGCAACAGGCGAAGCAGCCACCATCACTCCGATGAAGGAAGATGGTATTTATAAGGCTCTTATCATGCCTCAAACTGCTGGCAAGGGCAATCTCATCACCGTGAATGTGGATGATAGGAGTTATAACCTCTCTACTACAGAAGACATCAATTTCGAGGCGGGCAAAAGTCTCAAGTTCACCGTCACTGTGAGCAAGACCAGCAATGGTGTGAATGTGAATATCACCAAATGGGAAGATGACGGCAAGGACTATGGAGGTACGGCAGAATAGTCCTTGGGTAGGAAGTTCGCATTCTCAAGAGGTTTCATCTTAAAAGAAAAGTAATATGAAGACATTCAAACATACCTTATTATATATGGTTGCCCTGGTAGCTTTGGTGCTCACAGGATGTAGCGACGATCTCTTTGGTGATAAGAGTGCGCAACACGATAGCAACCGCATCCAGTTATCTGGTGAAATCGACCAATTGGCGGTAACCCGTGTCAACGACAATGGTTTCTGCAATGGTGATGTGATGGGCGTCTACATCGTTGACTATGATGGCAATGTTCCGGGTACACTCAAGGTGAGCGGCAACCGTGGTGACAATGTACGCCACACTTTCGACGAGTCCAACTATAAATGGAACTCGGCTTACGACCTTTATTGGAAAGACAAGCATACCGCCATCGACGTGTATGGTTACTATCCTTTTGCCAACCCGGAAAGCATCGAAGACTATCAGTTTGAGGTGCAGAAAGATCAGAGCAAGGCATCTGCAGATGGCGAGATGGGGGGCTATGAGGCAAGTGATTTCCTTTGGGGTAAAGTGGCCAATGTGGCTCCTACCACCAACGTGATTCGTCTGCCAATGGCTCACCGCATGTCTAATGCCAGAGTAACCTTGGTCAAGGGTTCTGGCTTTGCTGACGGTGAATGGGAAAACACCGAGAAGATTGTCTTGACAGCCAACGTGGCTCGCAAGGCAAGCATCGACCTGTCTACCGGCGAAATCAAGACAGCGGGCAGCGTGGAGAGCACGATGACCATTCCTAGTCGTGTAAACGACGAATGGCGCACCATCGTCGTTCCTCAGACTGTACCTGCTGGTACCACCCTGTTCAGCATCACCATCGGTGGTGTGCCTTATAAGTTCACGAAGAACGAGGCACTTACCTATGTGGCTGGCAAGATGATGAACTTCAGCATTAAGGTGGATAAGAACACCGCAACTGGAGCTTATAAGCTGACATTGATTAGCGAGAGCATCACCCCTTGGGAGAACGACCTCGTGAGCCATGATGCTACGGCGAAGGAGTATGTGGTTATCAATTCGACAGCTGGACATCTGAAAGAAGCCATTGCTGCAGCTAATAAGGACTATACCAAGATTAAGAATCTGAAGATTACTGGTGAAATAAATGCCAAGGATTTCTATTTTATGAGAGATTCTATGGATGTTTTATCTGCACTGAATCTAAAAGAAGTATTCATCAAAAAAAGCATGGGGTATTTAGATGCTGGTAACGGAGGAGACATAGAATACGAAGATTACCAAATACCATGTTTAGCAATGTATGGAAAGAAATCATTGAATCTCTTGGTCTTACCAGATAAGTTGACAAAGATTGGTATTGCAGCTTTCGGCGAATGCCAAAACCTAACAGGTTCATTAATCATTCCTGAAGGTGTTACAGAAATTGAGGTTGGTGCTTTTGTTAACTGTCGTGCTATGACAGGTTCTATTTCTTTTCCATCTACATTAAAATACATAGGACGCAAAGATGACAGATGGTGGTATGGAGGAACTTTTTCTCAATGTGGATTCAATAGTGAACTGATTTTGCCTTCTAATCTAGAATGCATTAAAGGCGATGCTTTTCAAGGATGTGAAGGTTTATATGGTGAATTGCGTCTTCCTGAAAAACTTTCGGTTTTAGGTGACTATGCATTTAGAGGATGTAAAAATCTGAGTGGCAGTCTAAATATACCTCAAAGTCTACATAAAATTCCAAATAATGCATTTGAATATTGTGGAGGAATGAACGGAACACTTACTCTACATGATGGCGTCACGGCCATTGGAGAATATGCCTTTAGAGGAACCCATTTTAGAGGAGAGATAAATTTACCAAAAAATCTTGTCGTTTTACAGAACTATGCTTTTGCAGGCTGTGATTTTTCAGGTGAACTCAAGTTACCTTCTTCTTTAAGAAGTATTGGACGTAAAGTCTTTGGAGATTCAGATGGAGATGGTGCTTGTTGGCGTTTAATGGGAACCATTGTATTCCCTGAAGGTATGCAAAGTATTGGCGAACAAGCCTTCTATAATTGTCGTAGCATAGAAGGATTGGAATTTCCTGAGAGCATAGAAACCATTCAAAATAGTGCATTTGAAGGATGTTATGGAATCAATAGCATTGTGTGTAAGAGTGAGATGCCTGCAAATGTTCTAAATAATGCTTTCGATGGCGTAGCCAAGGATAATTTTACCCTCGAAGTTCCAGAATCAGCTATCTCCCAATACCAAGCAGCTAGCGGTTGGTGCGACTTCAAGCGCATTGCCGCTCATCACGAGCTCGTTTGCCGTCCTTCCGTAGCCTGCGCCTTAAGCACAGAGCACAAGCAGACCTTGACCATCAATGCCGAAGGCGATTGGGAAGTAGCAAGCAAGCCTGATTGGTGTGAGGTTTCTCCTGCCAGCGGTAGCAAGAAAACAGAAGTTACCTTGACCATCAAGGGCATGGCTAAGAATGCCGACAACCGTGAGGGCAAGGTGGTGTTCCGTCTGAAGGATAAGGATTATACCCACGAGTGTAGCGTTACCCAATATGGTTATGAATATGGTGAAGACGAATGGATTACCTTACAGAAGGCTACCAAGGGCAACAATGGTGGCATCAACATCGTATTGCTCGGTGACGGCTATAACGCCAAGGATATTGCAAGTGATGACTACATGAAGAATATCAAGCAAGAAGTGGAATACTTCTTTGGCATCGAACCTTACAAGACTTATCGTGATTACTTCAATGTATACACTGCTATTCCTCTATCAACTGAAAGTGGAGTAGGAACGGTAAATACGATCAAGTACAACCGATTCAATACAACATATACGGGTGGTGTAGGTTTGAAAGCTGACTATGATGAGGTATTCGACTATGCTTTAGGAGCTCCTACAGTCAACAAGAGCAACTTGAACCAGACATTGATTATCATTGTGCCTAACTCTACTGACTATGGTGGTATTTGCCAAATGTGGTATGACGGTTCTGCCATCGCCTTCTGCCCTCAGAGCACCTATGGTTATCCGCTCGATACACGAGGAGTGATTCAGCATGAGGCTGGCGGTCATGGATTCGGTAAGCTCGGTGATGAGTATATTTATCACAATGCCTTCATCGACTTCTGTGATTGTACTTGCTGTGGACACGTTGATGAATTCAATTTTGCCAAGAGCCTTGGTTGGTACGACAACATGGAGCTCACAGGTAAGATGCACAGTGTAGGCTGGAGCCATCTCATCTACGACGACCGTTACAGCGACATCGTAGATATCTATGAGGGTGGCTACATGCACAATCGAGGCGTGTTCCGCTCAGAGCCAAACTCTTGTATGAACAACAATATTCCTTACTATAGCACCATCAGCCGTGAGAGTATCGTGAAGCGCATCAAGCAATATGCTGGCGAAACCTTCTCTTTCGAGGACTTCGTAAAGAACGATAAGCGTGATGCGGGTGTCGTGGAGAGCCGTGCCTTCGGTGGCAATGGCGACCAACGCAACGCAGGAACTTATCAACACGCTCCTGTCATCCATAAGGGGAGTCCGTTGAAGATGGCGAAGGTGAGAAAACATCGTTAAGCGATGAAGAATGTGAAAAATCATAGTATAGACCATTAAATGAAGTGAAAATATGAAGAAACATATAATAAGATGTGCAGTTTTTGCGTTGGCTATATTAGGAATGGTTTCTTGTAGCGAGGAGTCGAACCTGACTCCTCAGCCGCAGGATGCTAAGTCTACCCCGATGACCTTCAAGGTGAGCCATCCAGGACAGACACGCGCCACTGCCACAGCCTTTGAGCAAAACGACAAGATAGGTCTCTATGTAGCACCGGCAGATGCTTCGTTAGAGTTGGGAGGCAACCTCGTAAACAACGAGGCTTTGACCTATGATGGCACCAATTGGGCAGCAGCTCGAACCCTCTATTGGGACGAAGGCACTTATAATGCCTATGCCTACTATCCATACATAAAGAGTGTGGAATCGATAGAAGACCAACCTTTCAGCGTGTCTCTAGACCAAAGTGCCACAAAAACCGCTGAGGCTCTCGGCGGTTACGAGGCAAGCGACTTGCTCTATGCCAAAACCCAAAACGTCACGGCATCGGCGGCACCGGTTAATCTCACCTTCAAGCACATCATGAGCAAACTCACGATTCGGTTGGTGAAAGGCGAGGATTTCGAGGGTGACATGCCTACCACGGCAGAAGTCTACATCCATAACACCGTGCCTACTGCTACCATCGATCTGCAGGCTGGAGTGGCAACACGTTATGTGAAAGGTACCCGACAGACCATCACGGCCCACCAAGACGGCGAGACTAGCTATTCGGCAATCATCGTGCCACAACGCATCGAGAACCGCATGCCACTCATTGAGGTGGTGATGAAAGGCGTAAGCTATCTCTTTGAGAGCAAGTTCCAGTTTAAACCTGGGGTAGAGCATCTCGTCAATCTCATCATCTCCGACAATCCAGATCAGGTGAAGATAGACATCGGTGGAGAAATTCAAGGCTGGGGTAGTGATGGTAAATAAATTAATGTATAAAAGAAGAAAAAATCTCTCTTATAATAGATGAAGAAGACGGTATATATCTTATCCCTTCTCGTACTCCTTCTCGGAGGATGGGCGGCAGCTTTGTGGCTGCTGCCCTCTGCCGTTAATAATGGGAAGAACCAGGAGACCCGATATGGAGTGAACGAAGGACTGGAACTGGTGGAGCTCATAGAAGGCTCTGGCAACAAACGATATGTAGTAGAGGATGCCGACGGCAACGAGCTGTTTGCCATCCCTTTGCGCCATTGTTTGCTAGATACTCGCTATCGCAATGGGCAATTGCGATTCCGTGAACAGAATTCGGGTAGGGAAGGTTATATCGATCGAACAGGTTTGGTTACTTTTTTCAACGATGGAAAAGTCATAGTGCCTGAAGAAAACTCTCAGGTACGGACGCAAACATCTACACAGTTTCAATCAGTTGAGCAAACAGGTAGTACCGGCTATAATACGGTAAACAATAAAAACTCAGAAGCTGCTGATGGAGCAGTGATGTCGAGGAGAAAAGGTAGAAATATTTCGACTGTAGACCTGCAAACGATGGCTCATAGCAATCCTTTCTATCGGGAGGCTTCCAAAATCTTGCAAGGAAAACTATCGGAGAACGATGCCAAGCGTCGCCACATGATACTCAACTATTGCGAGCACCTGCGCACCGCCTATACCACCAAGGATATCGACTTTCTTAGACAGGTGTTTAGTGACAAGGCTCTCATCATCGTTGGTAACGTGGTGAAGTCCATTGCCAATGATGACAAGCTACAGGCAGAGCCCAAGGTGACATATGCCATTCATTCGAAGCGCGACTATATTGCTCGTCTTGCTAAGGTATTTGCTGCCAATAAGAAGATTGATGTCAAGTTCACAGGATTTCGTATCATGCGCCATCCTACGATGGACGGCATTTATGGTGTCACCCTGCGCCAGCAATACAAGAGCGATCGTTACAGCGATGATGGCTACCTCTTTTTGCTTTGGGATTTCCGTGATCGCTCCATGCCGCTCATTCATGTGCGCACTTGGCAGCCGGCAAAAAGCGTGGCTGATGGCAATGACGTGATTAGTATACAAGACTTTAACTTAGAATAACAACAATGATAGTTAGGAGTGAGAAAATAAGAACAAGGAACAGGAAGCTCTTTCTTCTGTTTTGGGCCTTCATCGTGCATGCTGTCTCTATTCAGGCACAGGAGTTCTCGGTGGAAAGTTTCCGTCTGCTACCCAACGACGTAAGTGCATTTATCCACCCCGTGCGTGACTTGAACAACGAGGCTTGCGCCCTTATCAAGGTGGAGGCACCCCAAGACTTTGCCTTCTCTTCGCCATTAGGTGTTGTGAAGCGTAAGGACGAGGTGGGGGAGATATGGCTCTATCTGCCTAAGGGAACTAAAACGCTCACCTTGAAACATCCAGAATGGGGCGTACTGCGCGATTATAGACTGGGAAAACCGTTGGAGAGCCGCATGACTTATGAGTTAAAACTCAACCTCCCCAAACCCGAAGTTACAGAGATACACGACACCATTACACAGGTCAAGACAGTGGTGGATACCGTGACTATCCAGAAAACTCGTCTAAAGATGCCACTACGCTTCTATACGCTTGCCACCATTGCCCTGCACGAAGACAGTCCATCCTATGGCATTTTCTTTGCCTTGATGCGCCGCCATGGCTTATTTGTTCATGCCAGTGGCGACTTATGCACCACCGGTTCCACTATCGGACATTGTGACAAGCAAGGTAACATAGACAATCAGGGAACGAAGCCATACTATACAGGCGACACTCGACATAGTAATCTCACGATGACAGTAGGTGCCATCCATCGGTTGTCGCCGAACCTTAATCTTTTTGAGGGTGTAGGCTATGGACGTTCAGCCACGGCTTGGCAGCAGAGCCAAAGCGAAGGTGGAGGTTATGTTCTCAATGATGGCCTCACCCACAAAGGTGTTGCGGCCGAGCTAGGTATGCTCGCCACCTTTGGTAAACTAAGCATCTCTGCTTCCGCTATCACCATTGCGGGTAAACAATGGCAAGGATGCCTTGGATTTGGAATCAAACTTTAGAATGATACCTAGTATCGTAGTACAAAAAATATGAAGTATCGGAATCATACACTATATCTTGCGGCTTTGCTGATTTTTGCAGCCTGCAGTAGCGATAAGCCTACCTATCTGGAGCCACATCTCTCCACATTGGCAGCCACCGACATTACGCGTACGACAGCCACGTTGCATGGTACCGCCATAGTGGAGGGTGATACCGATATGCCACAACTCAACTTTAGTTATGGCACCTCTGCCAGTTTGGGGCAATCCTCGGATGCCCTACATGTAGAACAAGGAAAAGTTGCTCTCAATTTGCAAGGCTTGAAGGCGGGCACCACCTATTATTATATGTTGCAAGGCACTAATGGCAGAACCATTACTACCAGCAACACCATGACTTTTACTACTCTGCCCAATGTGCCGCCTACCGTTGGTAACCTGAGCATCTTGAGCCATGGTCCGATGAGTCTCATCGTGAACTTTGACATTAGCGACGATGGGGGAGAGCAGATGACAGAAGCTGGATGTTATCTCTCGCTTGCTTCCGCGCCAGAAGAGAATACTAAGGTCACGATAGACGGTTTCGATGGCAAGACGGGTACTCGAAAGTTGCGTATTGGCAACTTGCAGCGCAACGTGACCTATCAAATCAAGCCCTTTGCCCAAAGTG
>DJSH01000065.1 GCA_002440225.1 Candidatus Segatella violae | reverse complement strand
ATAGTTTTGTATATAGTTTATAGGCTCAAGAACAAGGGAAAAAGGATATAAAAGGATAAAAAAGCACCTACTTTCACAAGCAGGTGCTTCATAATACCTAAATACTAACTAATAAATTCCTATTGAATCTTACACGATATAATAAAAGTTCAGTTTATGAATTCTAATCATATCCTTAGACGCAAGACTTGAAGAAAGGTTTAATCCAAAGAGAAAAAAACTCAAATTCTTCTATTTTCTCCATTTTCCGCCCATTTATATACAATTATCACACTATTTTTTGGTTTTTCAAACATTTTGTCGTATCTTTGCAGCCAATTAAAGACAATTGGCATGAAAAAGGTATTTTTTATGATATTAGCGGTAGCTCTCATCTTAGCCTCCTGTTCGCATAAGCAGCAAGAAGCCAAGGCAGACATCATCGACACGACCTCCGTGATGGTGATGAAAGTGCAGAAGTGCAGCCGCCTATATACCGCAGAAGTACACGTACACAAGATTGTCACCCACGACGACCAATTCAACTTGAAGGGCTCTATCTTCAAGAAAAATTTCAACATACATGTTCCCGGCTCTACCCGCAAGGTTGCCATTCCCATGGATGCAACCATCAAGGCATACATCGACTTCGCTGGTTTCACTGCCAAGAACGTGAACCGAAAGGGAGACAAGATAGAAATCACCCTGCCCGACCCGAAGATGGCGCTCACAAGCAGCAAGATCAACCATGAGTCGATAAGGCAGTATGTTTCGCTTGCCCGCAGCAACTACAACGATGCCGAGCTCTCACAGTTGGAGCAACAAGGCAGGGAGAGTATCATCCGTGACATTCCCAACCTCGACATCATCGAGCAAGCTCGGCTCAATGCCGCAAACGCCCTCATTCCTATGTTGAAAGACATGGGATTCAAAGAAGAAAACATCAAGATTTCTTTCCGCAAGAAGTTTACGATAGAAGACGTGAAGACTCTCTTCGACGCTTCTACCATAGAAAAGAAGGGAGGGCAATGACATGAGAAAGATACAATTCACAATAATCCTGCTCCTCGGGCTCGTGCTACTGATAGTCGGAGGAGTTTACTGGGTCGACAAAAGCCTCTCGGTGAGCATTTCCCCCGAGGAGAAGACCACACTCTCGCCTACCCAGATAGAGAGCATCGAGGCTATCGGACAATGGGAATTCCTCAGCATCAGCGACGAGGAGCTCATAGACACCACCCGACATGGTTTCTTCGGCGACGACCAGCTAGCACGCATCTATTACGGCACACTGCGACTGGGCATCGACATGAAGGATGTGAAGGAAGGCTGGATCGAGAAGGATTTAGACAAGGATTCCATTATCTGCACCCTGCCACCAATCAAGCTGCTCGACAACAACTTCATCGACGAGGCAAGAACCAAGAGTTTCTTTGAGGTAGGCAAATGGTCAGGTGCCGACCGACAGGCGATGTACGACAGAGCCTATGCCGCGATGAAGCGACGCTGCCTTAGCCCAGCCAATATCTCGACAGCCAAGGAGAACGCCAAGACGCAATTCAGGGGAATGCTGGGAGCAATGGGATTCAAGAACGTAACCGTGGATTTCGAAGAATAAAAACAAACATAAAATAGATAAGAGATGGATGCAATCAACGATTTTTTCACAGCGTTTAGTTCATTCCTTTGGGGATGGCCAATGATTATCTTGTTGTTAGGAACTCATATATTCCTGACGATTCGCCTGCGCTTTCCACAACGCAAGATTTTCAAGGCAATCAAATTATCGGTCAAGAAAGACAAAGATGCCACAGGAGACGTTTCCCAGTTTGGTGCCTTGGCTACAGCCCTTGCCGCAACCATCGGTACGGGTAACATCATCGGTGTGGCTACAGCCATCGCCTTGGGTGGACCAGGAGCTGTGCTTTGGTGTTGGCTGACGGGTGTATTTGGCATCTCCACCAAGTATGCCGAGGGCTTGCTTGCCGTGAAATATCGTGTGAAGACAAAACGTGGCAGAATGCTGGGCGGTCCGATGTACGCCCTAGAAAAGGGATTGGGCTGGAAATGGCTTGCTATCCTCTTCGCCATCTTCGCCGCCCTTGCCTCTTTCGGCATCGGTAGCACGGTACAGGCAAATGCCATCTCCTCGCTGGTAAACAACCAATATGGCATATCTCCATATATCACAGGTGCCATCGTTACGGCCTTGGGTGCCGCCGTCATCCTAGGTGGCGTGAAGACCATCTCGAAGGTTTGTGGTATGCTGGTGCCTTTCATGGCCATCTTCTATGTGATAGGTTGCATCTATATCCTCATCGTGAACCATGCCTATCTGATGCCTGCCATCAAGATTATCCTTGAGTCGGCATTTACCACCAAGGCTGCTGGTGGTGGTTTCGCTGGTAGCACGCTGATGATGGCAGCACGCTATGGTATCGCCCGAGGTCTCTTCTCCAACGAGAGTGGTTTGGGTTCAGCCCCTATCGTGGCTGCCGCCGCACAGACTCGCAATCCGGTACGCCAGGCTTTGGTTTCATCCACCGGTACATTCTGGGACACAGTCATCATCTGTGCCCTCACAGGACTGGTCATCACAAGTAGTATCATCGCTTATCCAGACATCGACTATCACGATGGAGCCGCCCTCACCAAGCAGGCCTTCAGCAAGATACCTTATATCGGTGCGCCACTGCTCACCTTCGGACTTGCCACTTTCGCCTTCAGCACTACCCTGGGATGGAGCTACTACGGCGAGCGTTGCGTGGAATATCTCAAGGGCAAGAAGTGGATGCTCACCTACCGGGTGCTCTACATCATAAGCATCTTCTTCGGTAGTGTCATCAGCCTCGGATTGGTATGGAACATCGCCGACTGTATGAATGCTCTCATGGCAATTCCTAACCTTGTATCTTTGCTCTGCCTGAGCGGCATCATCGTACACGAGACCCGCAAATATCTCTGGCGCGGCCGCTTAGACCGCGACATGGAAGAGAGCGAGATAGAAGAATTGGAATAAGGCTGTAAATTCATGCAAACGTTTGCTCAACAAAATGCATTGAAAATGAAAGAAAATGAAGCATTTAAAACAAAAACATCGTATCTTTGCAAACAGAAAACAGAAAGATTCATAGCGAATAGGTTTTAGGTTTATAAAAGATATTTTATTAGTTTTTGTTGATTTAAATAATAAAAGCTCGGACTGCAGTGATGCAATTCCGAGCTTTTGTATTTTTGTATCCGACAGATTAAAGACTCAATTGAAGGTGCTTCATCGCATGGCCACCCCAAATGGTATCATCCACATACTTAAAACCGACCTTGGCATAGAGTTGCTCTGCACTAGGGTTGCCTTTGTCGCAGAGCAATCCCACAACAGAAGCCCCCATTTCCTTGGCACGTTGAACACCTGCCTGCAACAACCGGGTAGCAATACGCTTGCCCCTATAAGGGCTAGATACGGCAAGGCTGTCAAAATAGAACTCACCCTCTTCGGTCTCTGCATCCATACCCGAATAATCGATGCCGAAGGCCACTATAGCCTCTTCTACAAAACGACGGCGCAATACTTTTAATTTACCACCATCGTACGACACCAAGACACCAACCAGAATTCCATCTGTGGTCATGGCGACAAGGGTGTTGCGATAGCTATACTGACTGTCCTCCATCTCTACGAGGCGTGTCAACATGCAATGGAAATCAACCAACGTATGGCGAGGTCCGGCAAGATTTTGGCAACAATCAGTATTCATCGCCTCCATGATGAGGGAGGCGATATGTGAAGCCTTGTCTGGCGTTGCCGGTGCGATGTTTATCTTCATCTTCTCTGTCTATTCTTATGTTTATTGTTTAACAACTTCTATTTCTGTGCTACCTGCCTTGTAGAGGTAGCCCACACATTGGGTAGCATCAACCTTGAATGGCTTCCAAGTGAGCTTGTCCCACTCTATCTTATCCGTACTCTGGGCTACAGGTACCTGAGGAATCAAACTGCCATCCTTGACCAATATCACGCAAGGGATCTTATTATCCTTGACACTGATGTCTTGGTATCCACCTTCGTATACCTTACCATTCTGATAGTCTATCCATTTGCCCTTTGGCAGATATACAGTACGGCTGGTACCAGACTCCAAAAGCGGAGCCACTAATATCTGTGAGCCATACATATACTCATCCTCAACCTGCCAAGCTCCGGCATCGTGCGGGAACTCCACGAAGAGGGCACGTACCATAGGAAGTCCCTTCTCGGAACAGTCCTTAGCCTGTGCATAGACATAAGGCATCAACTGATACTTCATCTCGGCGTTGGCACGGAAGGCGTCGGTGAAATCCTTGCTGATGAGCCAAGGCTCTGTTGGAGGCGCTCCGTGGGCACGAGTATGAGAGCTGAGGAAGCCGAATGGCAACCAACGACGATAGAGGTCGTCTGGACTCTGGGTAACGAAGCCACCCATGTCGTGACTCCAGAAAGAGAAGCCACTCAACCCGAAGCTCAGTCCACCACGAAGGTCGCCCATCATACCGACACTTCCCACCTCATTGGTGGCAGCATCACCGCCCCAATGCAATGGGTATCTCTGACTACCCGCCCAAGCGCTACGTGCCCAGATGACACCCTCATGATCAGGAGTATTAGCCTTGACTGCCTCCCAAAGAGCCTTGTTATAGCGAAGCGGATAGAGATTGTGCTCATAGAAACCAGTCTTGCCACTGGCATAGAGTCCGTCATAAGGAGCAGCCTCACCGAAATCACACTTGATGACGCTCACACCTTGCTTGATGAGGTTGGCTATCTTGCCTTGGTACCAGCTCACGGTCTTCGGATTGGAGAGGTCGAGCACGGCATCCTCATAGTTCAAAGTACCATTGCCATTACGAACAGCCATGCCGCCATCCACCAATTCATGGAAATAACGATTCTTTGGAGTGAAATATGGCAACTGCCACAAACAGGTATGGAATCCGTCCTTTTTCAGGGTCTTCAACATGCCTACAGGGTCCTTGAAACGATCCTTGGCAAACTCGTAGTCGCACTGCCAATCTACGCCAAACCAACCTGTATCGAAGTGGATGACATCGGCAGGTATCTTGTTAGCTCTCAACTGATGCGCTACCTCCAAGCCTTCCTTCTGCGAGAAGTAAGAGATGCGGCTCATCCAAGTACCAAAAGTCCAAAGGGGCAGCATCGGCGACTTGCCTGTCACATTGGTATACTCATTGAGAATATCCTTTGGCTCACCGAAGAACACAAAGAAATCCATAGTCTCATCACCCATGAAGAGACGCTGAGCACCTATATAGCTGGCACCAAAATCGGCTGTGGTAGGAGCCGAGGTGTGCATGAAAAAGCCGTAACCTCGATTAGAAAAATAGAAAGGCACAGGTTTATACATGCCGTCTGTCTCAGGACCCTGAGGGTCTACAACAGAGATATTCACCTTCTGTCCAACTTTATTAAGAGAGGTGAAACTCTCGCCGCAACCATAGATGCGCTCGCCCGGAGAGAGGAGGAACACAGGGTTGATGCTGCGGGAGTTGTCGCTTCCACGCTTGATAAAGTTGAAAGGAAGGAGCTTGACCTGCGTGCTGTCGTTGTCGATGATGTGGCGAGTCTGGGTAAGAATCTTGCCATTGGCATCACGGAGAATCAAGCGGAATGGGTACTTTTGGATTTCCAGCTCACCATTCTTGTTTTTATAAATGATGCTCTTGCCATCGGCAGTGGTGTTCCATCTGCCACGAGAGATTTTTGCATTGCCATTGCCCACGTTCTCTGCAATATATTCTGGCGAGAACATAGGATCGTTGGCATCATCCATCTTTGGTTCTATCGGAGAGGTGAAGAGCGTGACACGCAGCGTGCGATCATCAATCTTCTGAACCTTGATTTTCAGATTGGGGTCGTTGTCATACTGAGTGTCTGGGAAGTCGAGCATTTGCATACGGACAGGCCAGTAACCATTTAGGTTGAATGCCTGGCGAGGAGCCAAACGATAACGCTTCCAGTTGAGCATGCCCTCGCCCTTGTTCAGATCGAAGCCAGCTATACTATCAGCCAAGAAATAGGTATTTGCCAAGTCGGAGAAATCACCCGACATGTCATGAGCCTGACATTGAAGATACTCAATGCCATTGTTGGTTTTGATTTGCGCCTGTGCCACTCCTACAGAGGTGAGCAAAGCTAAGCTAATAAATATTTTTCTCATAAACTTGTAGGTTTACGTTATTATAATATGAGTACAAAGTTACATTTTTATTTTGAAACAACCAAGCAAAATTCGAGAAATGCACTTTTTTGAATGAAAATTTCAAATTTAACACTAAAAGTTATCGACTTTCAAGAAATAGTCGTATCTTTGTGGCAGGCTTTGAAGCATAATCTCCAGTTTTTACATGACGCTAGAGATGCCTACACTCCCGTAGGTTCCATGTGCTTCAAAGCCTTTTCCATTTTATATAAAAGCGTTTGGATATTTAAAGTTCCAATGACGCTTGTTTCAAATCAACAGCCTGTGCCTTCAAGATGCCCTTACCTTTCAACACCACGACACACTTTCCGAAGAAAGCCTTGCGCTGTGGGTCGGTGAAACGCTCCAAGGATGTCTGGCAACCATTGTCGGTACCGAGAATCACAGGCTTCGCTTCACCCACTGGGCACTTCTTGCCACTCTCCCCCTCCACGGAGAAGAATATCTGGTTGTCGGCGTTCGGACAGAGGTTGCCGTTTTTATCCACAACATCCACCTCCACGAAGGTAGTAGGCTCGCCGTTGCCGTAAGCCAAGTTGCTCTGATAAGTCTTCTTCAAGACGATATGGTCGGGAGCTCCAGCGGTTTTGATGACCTGTTCTCCCACCTTCTTGCCGTCCTTCCGAGCGATGACCTTCACCTCGCCTGGCTCAAAGTTTACTCGCCACATCACATGGTAAACATGAGGAGTCTTCTTGCGGATGCCCTGGCTCTTGCCGTTGACGAAGAGTTCCATCTCGTCGGCATGGTTGTAATAGCACCACATGTCTATCTGCTGTCCCGGCAACCAGTTCCAGTGAGGGAAGAGATGGAGCACAGGCTTCTGGGTCCATTCACTCTGATACATATAGTAGCTATCCTTTGGCAAACCAGCGAGGTCGATGATGCCGAAGTAGCTGCTGCGAGCTGGATAGGCGTAAGGAGTAGGCTCGCCGATATAGTCGAAACCAGTCCAGATGAACTGTCCGCCCACGAAATCGTTGTGCTTCACCACATCCCATGTTTCCTCGTGGGTACTGCTCCAAGAGGCGTGCATGTTGTCGTAAGAAGAGCACATGTAAGATGGGTCAGTATAAGGCAACCACCACTCTTTAGGTGCCTTGATAATGCTGTCGGACGGCATCTTATAGAAGCCACGGGTCTGCAAAGCCGACACACTCTCTGAGAAGATAAAAGGCTTGCCCGGGAAGTTCTTTGGCACGTCCTTGACCCACTGATGGTGATAGTTGAAGCCGATGACGTCAATGGCACCACTCTTGAAGAGATGGTTCTTTGGGTCTGGCTCATTGCAACCTGCAGTGATAGGGCGACTACCCCAAGGGTCATATTCCTTTACTATCTCGGCGAGATGCTGGGTGAGCAGGGAGTTGACGCTTAACTCATCGCCGTGTGCCAAGGAAGAAGCATCGTGACCTGCATTCAATATCAAGTTAGCCTGTTCCAGACTAAGGGTATCGGCAGCGGCATCCGACCATTGTTCCAGCACCTCATTGCCGATGCTCCACATGATGATGCTCGGATGGTTTCGGTCGCGTTTCACGAGGTCGGAGAGGTCACGCTTGTGCCACTCGTCGAAGAAACGGGCATAGTCGCCGTTCGATTTCTTGCGCCGCCACATGTCAAAACTCTCGTCCATGACGAGGATTCCCATCGAGTCGCACATGTTCAAGAGCTCTGGGGCAGGAGGATTGTGACTGCTGCGGATGGCATTCACGCCCATATCTCGGAGGATGCTGAGCTTGCGATGCATGGCATCCTCGTTGAGGGCGGCACCTAGACATCCGAAGTCGTGATGCTCGCAGACACCATTGATTTTCATGTTCACGCCATTGAGGAAGAAGCCCTTCTTGGCATCAAACTTCACATCACGGAAACCCGTGGTCGTGGTCTCGGTGTCCACCATCTTGCCATTCACCAAGAGCTCGCTCTTCACGGTGTAGAGATAGCCATCGCCAATGCCCCAGAGATGAGGATTCGCTACTTTGAGCGTCTGTTCCTCGCCACCTTGGTTCTTTGCCACCACCTTGCCTGCTGCATCGAGGATGGTATTGCGCACCTGATATTTTGGGGTAGAAACAGCCTCCACCTTAATCTTCACCTCGCCATTCGTAGAGGTGCTGACATACTGCCCCCACTGAGAAATGTAAGCCGACTTTTGGGTCTGGTTGAGCCATACATGGCGATAGATACCGCAGCCCGAATACCAACGGCTGTTAGGCTGGTCGGAGTTATCCACCTTCACGGCGATGACATTGTCGCCCTTCTTATTAATATAAGGTGTAAGGTCGTACTCGAAAGTACTGTACCCATAAGGACGAGTGCCGAGCTTATGACCATTGATATAAACGGTGGAGTTCATGTAGACTCCATCGAAGGTGATGGTATATCGGTCGTTCTTATCCTTCGGATTCACCGTGAAGTGCTTGCGATACCAGCCGATGCCACCCGGAAGGGCTCCACCACTGGCTCCCGACGGATTACTTGGCGAGAAATCGCCCTCGATAGCCCAGTCGTGTGGCAAGTTGAGGTGACGCCAAGCCACATCGGCATAGTTATTTTTCTCCATGCCAGCAGAGTCTGCCAAAGTGAAAAGCCAACCTTTATCGAAATTCTGACGGTCACGGGCAGTAGTTGGCAATGCAACCAAAGAGGCCATCAAAATTGCAGAAAAAAATATTTTCTTCATTAATTCTTCTTTTAAATGAGAAAAAAGCCCCTCCATCCAATCGTATAATCAGACAGAAAGGGCTTTTAAAATACTATTATTACTTCAATTTAACAGTAACAGCCTGACCAGCGTACTTCACCATCTTGCCCTTAGGCGCCTTGGCGAGGTTCACGCCCTGACCATTCTGTGTACTCACGAGCACCACGTTGAAGCGACGCTTCTGCAGCATGCCGTCGAAAGAGCCCTTGCGAGCACCGATGGTAAGTGTCTTCTGGGCATCGTTATAATGGATGTCGATGATAGAATACTTACCCTTCTCGTAGTTGTAGTTGGTACCCTCGTCCTCGTAGATAGTAAAATTGCCGTCCTTGCCAGCATATACATAGAGGTCGATGAGCTCAGGCTTCTTCTCGTCGCTCCACTCCATCTCAGGACCTACAGGCAGGATGGCTCCCTCTGGACAGAACACAGGAATCTTCTCGTATGGAGCATCAGCCACGATGGTCTGACCACCTGCGTAATGCTTGCCTGTGTAGAAATCGTACCAGCCATTCTGCTTAGGGAGGTAAACGTTACGTGTATACTTCTGATATTCGCCCACAGGACAAGCCATCAAGGCAGGACCAAACATCCACTGGTCCTTGATGTCGAGCACATTGTCATCGCCATTGAAGTCCATCACGAGTCCACGCATCATGGTGTAATCCTTCAAGTGAACCATACCTGCCATACTGTAGAGGTAAGGCATCAAGCGATAACGGAGCTTATCGTAAGCCACGATGGTCTTGTAAGCTGGGTGATCAGCTGGAGCGATGTTCCAAACCTCACGCAATGGCCACTGGCCATGGGCACGATACAAAGGAACAAAGCAACCAAACTCGTTCCAACGAGCCTGCAACTCACGCCACTCCTTCAAGTCGGCGTTCTCCTTGCCAGTCTTGTCGAACTCCTGCTGGGCAGCCACGTAACGATTCTCTACGCAGAAACCGCCCTGGTCCATGCCCCAGAAAGGAAGACCAGCCATCGAATAGTTCAAACCTGCCGTCATCTGCGCACGCATATCCTCCCAACGGGTAGCGATGTCTCCCGACCAAGTAGCTGTGCTGTAACGCTGCTCGCCTGCGAAACCAGAACGAGTCAAGAGGAACACACGTTGGTTAGGGTTCACTGAGCGCTGACCATTGTAGATGGCATCGGCATTCACGATGCTATAAGCATTGAAATATTCGGTAGATGTACCGAGGGCTGTAGGGCCACAGAGGGTCTTGCGATACCACATTGGGGTACAGTCGCGAACGTTTGGCTCGGATGCATCCATCCACCAAGCGTCTACACCAAACTTATACTTGCTATAGAGGTTCTCGTCCATCTGGCGCCAGAACATCTTGCGGGCACCATCAGAGTAAGCGTCATAGAAAGAGCCACGGAAACCGAGCCAGTCGTGGATGTCATCCTTGATTGCCTGATGATACATCCAGCCCTTGCTATCGAGTTCCTTGTAGTTCTTGACGGTATCGTAGAACTTAGGCCATACTGAAATCATGAATCTTCCGTGCATGCTGTGTACACTGTCGAGCATCGCCTGTGGATTAGGATAACGAGATGCCTCAAACTCATGGCTACCCCAAGAATCGAGCTTCCAGTAGTTCCAGTCCTGTACGATGTTATCCACAGGGATATGGAGGTCACGGAACTTCTTCATGTTCTCCTCGATGTCCTTGCTGCTCTGATAGCGCTCACGGCTCTGCCAGAAACCGAGCACCCACTTAGGATAAACAGGAGCCTTGCCGGTCAAGGTACGATAACCAGAGATGACATCGTCCATGTTCTTGCCTGCGATGAAGTAGTAGTCCATGTCGGGAGACATCTCGCTCCAGATGCTCAACTGATTCTTCTCAGCCTCTGAGCGAGGAGCTGCCACACGCAGACCGCAGTAAGATACATCGCCATCTGGCTGCCACTCGATGCGGATAGGAGTCTTCACACCTTTCTCTATAGGAGCAGTGAACTTATAAGAGTTAGGATTCCATGCCGTACGCCAACGCTCAGGCACCACCAACTTGCCATCGATGTAAATCTTCATATAACCGGCATAGTAGAGGATAAACTGATAGAAGCTGTTGGTTGGAGCCTCCACATAGCCCTCGTACACTACCTTGGAGCCATTCAAAGGGAAGCCCTTAGGCAAGTTTTGGATGCCGCCCTTGTCGGTCTTGTTGCAAACCTCGGAAGTCTCAGGCATCGCATACTCGAAGTAGATGCTGTCCTCGCCACGAACAATCTTCTGCCCATCCTTGGCTACGTATGTACCCGTCAATTGTCCTTCCTTGCCGTCCTTGTCGTAGAGCTTGAAGGCACGGTTGAGCTGGAGATAATCATCAGGATTACCCCAACGGCAATATGAATAAGAATCCCAAAGGATACCATAGTTTTTGTTAGAGATGACGAAAGGCACACTTACCTTGGTGTTGTACTGGAAGAGGTCTTCGTTCTTGCCCTTCATGTTGAGCTCCTCGCTCTGGTGCTGGCCCAAGCCATAGAAAGCCTCGTCGTCTGGTGAGTCGAAGAGGGCACGCCAAGACCAACCATGCTTCTGTGCCTCTGGCACCTTGTCTATGTCAACGCCGATCTCACGGTCTGGCACGGTGAAAGGCTTGAAGGTCTTTCCGCCCTGAGCCACCTCGTTGAGGAGCACGTTGTCCTTGAGGTCGTAGAAGGTAATATGACCAGTAGCCTCATTCAAAACAGCACGCATGGCTGCGGTAGTAATGACAAGATTGTCGCCCTGCTCATCCACCTTATAAGTAGCCTTGCTGTTCTGAGGCACGATAATCAGACTTGTCTTATCCTTGAAAGACTGTTCTGCCGTGGCCTGCACACGAATAATCTTATCGCTCACCACCTGCAAGCGAATCTGGCTAGGACCATAGTTCTGGTGTTGCTTCAACTGTACGGTAAGATAATTACCGTTCTGACTGAATCCGGCTGCTTGGAGACCTGAGGCGCTCATAAACAGCACTGCTGAAATTAGTAATGTCTTAGTTAGTCTCATGTTAATGTTTAACAGAATTAATAATTTGCTGCAAAGATACGGTTTTTATTCCGTATCCTTGGTGCGCAAATGTTTTAAAAGTGGGTATAAAATGTTAATGCTTACAATTTATTCTTCTAATTCCTGCAACTTTTTGCGATACTGAGATGGAGTCATGCCATATGCATCCTGAAAATACTTGGTGAAATAGCGTGGATTGTTGAATCCCACCATATAAGCTATCTCACTGATAGTAAGTTCCCCATCATGTATCAGATGCTCAGCTTGCTTGATCCTCTTAGCACGAAGATACTCAGAAGGAGTTGTTCCAGTGAGTGAAATCATGCGTTTATATAATTGTACGCGTGAGATGCAAAGGTGTGCACTCAATGACTCAACCGACGTATCCGGATTATTCATATTGTCACGGATGTAGATGTCTACTTCCTCCAAGAATTTCTTGTCTGAATCGGTAAGCTGATACTCCGCAAGCGTCGTCTTATTAGCACCACCAACAGGCTGTCCATTCGCCTGAGGATGAGTTGCACCCACTGTAGTTGTATCAGAGCCTGTCTGGGAACGTCCAGACCATTTGAGAAGATTCTTGAGACGTAAATTGAGCATATCGATGTCGAAAGGCTTTGTGATATATTCGTCTGCGCCACTCATCAGACTCTCCTTACGCTGTTCCTCGCCAAGACGTGCCGAAAGCATGATGAAAGGTATGGAAGTGGTCTCATCGTTTTCCTTACAAAGACGACAGAGTTCATTGCCATCCATCACAGGCATCATCACGTCACTGAGAATGATGTCTGGGCGACGATCGATGATTTTGTTCCATGCATCCTGACCGTTTACTGCCTCGATGACGGTATAGTCGGTGAGCACATCGTTCATAAACTCACGAAAATCGTCACTATCATCCACCAAGAGAACAACTGGCTTGCGACTAGGTGCAGAGCCTTGGTTGCTATTGCGATGACTACGGTGCATGCCATAAAGCGAATCCGTAGAAACGGTGTCATCTGTCATCTTCTTGCCATCCTCATCCTCAGCCTCGTGCAAGGTCGTAATGATTGGAGCTACTCGCAGAGTACCGAGATGAGCGGTATTATTGGCCGTAGTACTGCTCTCGATAGGAAGGTCGACAATAAAGATGGTACCGCCGCCAGGATTGTCGGTAACATCTACCCTACCTCCATGCAATTCGGCAATTTTTTTGACAAGATTGAGTCCGATGCCACTGCCTCCTTGAGGTTGCATCTCCGTTCCATTAATCTGATAGAAACGCTCGAACACATGTTTCTTCTCCTCGTCGCTAATGCCCTTGCCTGTATCAGCCACAGAGATGCGCAACATATCAGTATCTTTGTCATCAACTCTTTGACGCAAAGCAATACTCAAAGAAACTGTGATGAAGCCTCCGTCTGGCGTAAACTTATAAGCATTGCTCAGCAGATTGTTCACTATTTTGCCCACTTTGTCTGCATCGAACGACATCTGCAACTTAGGCACGGTAGACTCAAAACCCAGGGTAACCTTACTATTGGCGAGGATACGGAAAGAAGAACAGATGTTATCTACGAAGCTCACGATGTCGGTGCGAGTCTTAACGAGCTTCTCCTTATTTTGGTCGAACTTACGGAAGTCAAGAATTTGGTTCACCAAGTTGAGCAAACGTGTTGCATTACGATGTATCATCTCCAGCTTACGCTTTTTGCTTGGGTCTTCCTCTTCCCGAATCATGTTGACCAGTGGCGATATAATCAGTGTGAGCGGTGTACGAAGTTCATGGCTCACATTGGTAAAGAAATTGAGTTTGAGCTCATTGAGTTCCTTGGTTTTCTTCATATTGTCTTCCATACTCTGACGCTCAAACTTGGCGCGCTGCTTCTCCAGCATACGACGACGATAGAGATAAAAAGCACCAGCGATAAGAATGGCATAGACAATGAATGCCCAAATGGAGAGATAGAAAGGAGGATGAATGTGAACCTTGAGGGTGCTCACCTCGTCGCTCACACTACCATCGGCGTTGACCACCTTACATTCCAAGACATAACTACCAGAAGAAAGATTGGTGAAAGTAACCTCCGGACGTCCTTCAGCCGTCATCATCCACTTGTCATCGAGCCCCTTCATACGATAGAGGAAACGACAGCGAGCAGGAAGGCTCACCTGATCGGAAGCCAACTGCACGGTAAACGCCTTATCCTTGTAACTCAAATCGAGGTCGGGGTTGGCATCCAAAGACTCCTTGAGAGGTACTCTGCCCTCAAACTCCTCACCCGCCATGAGCGGATGGTCGAAGAGCACCAAACCACTGAAAAGCACATGTGCCTGCTTCTGAGTGGCGTGAATACGACTAGGCGAGATGATATTGATGCCATCCTGACCACCCACCGCGATGGATCCGTTGCGCATCAAACATGCAGAACGCTGATTGAACTGGCGATTCTGCAGACCGTCTAGCGAATTGAAACTAATCATTGTTAGGTTCCAATTGCCATCCTCATTTTTTGACAGAGTGACACGGGTAACAATAAATTCTGAAACGAGCCACATATTATGCTGCTTATCCTCCAAGATAGAGCAACCAACAGAGCCCTGTGTACCATTCAGCTCATTGATAGACTCCATCTGCCCATTGCGTTCATCATACATCATGATACCAGCAGGAGAAGCCATCCATAGGATGCCTCTACTATCCTTCATGGCATAATTGATGGAAGGACTTGGGAACGGCTGTCCGTCCTTGGTTCCGTTGACGTTAGTCACCTTGCGGGTGCCAAAGTTGAAGAGCGAATAGTTTTGGGAATGACCAATGAGAATATTCTCCTTGTCCAACAAGAAGAGAGAATTGATAAAATCGCTGGTAATGCCGGCATTCTGCACATTGTAAGTTGCAAAAGTCTCACTAGCAGGGTTGAAGATTTGGAAACCACTACCCAGAGTTCCTAGGACGAGACGATGGAATGGATCTTCAGCTAGGCACCACACGCTGTTGTTGGCAAGTCCACCAGGAGCAGCATGGAAAGCCTTCCACTTACCATCACGATATTGTGTCAGTCCACCATTGAAAGTACCAAAATACATGGTACCATCCGACATCGTCACACTGCTTACCACCACATCAGATGTCAGCCCCGTCTGTGCCTGTCCGAAACGCCAACTTTGTCCGGTAACCGGACTATAACATATAATTCCACCATCATTCGTTCCACACCACAGATTGCCTTTCAAATCCTGCGTGATAGTACAGATGTCGCCCAAAGGAATAGTGTAAAACTTACGAGAATTTGGCGAATAATAGGCAACGCCGTTTTTATAGCTGCCAATCCAAATAGCACCGTCATCGTCTACATAAACTTTCTGCAAGGAATTGTCTATGATACTGCCCTTCTCATTGGTGTGAATGAATTGACGGCATACCTTGCTTTTTAAGTCTATATAGAAAAGACCATTGTGGTCGGAAGCCACCCAGAGATGACCAGCCTTGTCGAGAGCAACATCACGAGTGATGACACGCGTGTTCACCGGCACAGAGATGCCTAGTTCTGCGAGATAGGTGCGAGAGTCGGTCCATTTCTTCAGGTTAGAGTTGTACACATAGGTAGCCCCACTGACAGAAACCCAGTATCCACCACGACCATCAAAGAAAGTATAGGCACCATTATCACCCGTTATTTTATGGTCGGCAAGGTAAGAGTTGTACCACAAAACTTGCTGCTTCTCGCCATTCACCCTGCAGAGTGTTCCATCAGAATAGGTAATGACAACATCGCCATTTACCTCAAGCAAATGACTGAAGTTGCCTTCTTTCAAGCAGCCAGGCTGTGGTTTCTTGGTAAACTTGAAGAGATAAGTGCTCTTGGTACGGGCATTATGGAAATAGAGTCCCTGTCCATAGACAGCAAACCACATGTTCTTCGCCTTGTCGATGAGCAACTTGTAGGGAGGTCCCATTACATCAATGGTCTTGAGCCACTCCTCCGGCTTACGGTCAAACTGCTCCAAGTCGTACTTGTAGATGCAATAGCCGCTGGAGGTATGAATCCAAATATCGCCATTGTAGTCTTGCTGCAACTCATCGACAGAGTTGTTGGGCAGCGACTTATCATTGGTGTTACTGTAGAGAAAAGTTTTCATGCGAAAGCCATCGAAACGGTTGAGTCCCGACTGTGTTCCAAACCAGATGTAGCCACGTGCATCCTTGAGGATGGCACTCACCTGGCTGTTGCTGAGCCCATCATGATTGGTGAGACTACTGAACTCGATGTTTTCGTAAGCAGCCCTCAGTTCTACAGGTTGCATCAGCAACATGCAGAAAAGCATTGCGAGGGCATGCTTCAAGTAGTTTATTTTAATACTGTTCATATTAGGTTGATTATAGTTTAAAATTTATATATAAGGTAGCTTGGATATAGAGATCGATTGAGTTTACCGCTTCGTTTCGTTCTTCTCAGAACTTTCACGAATTTTGAGTATCATTGGCACCACTTCCTTATAGATTTTCTCATCGCCATTGATGTTGCGCATAAGCAACTCGCAGGCTTTGGCACCCTGTTCATGTGCCTTGTCCATGATAGCAGAAAGGCTAGGTGTAACGAATGCAGCCGTATCTCCGTCGGTGAAACCAATGATGGCAACATCGTCTGGGATTCTCAATCCCTTGGCCTTGATGGCATCAAAGGCTGCATAAGTAATGATGTCGTTGAAAGCCAAGATGGCATCAGGACGATTCTCGCTCTCCAACAAACGCAGGGTGGCATTGCGAGCCACGTCAAAGTCGATTTTGTCGCATACCACCAGGTCGCGATCTATAGGAATGCGGTTTTCTCGCAGTGCTTCAAGATAGCCATGCTTACGTCTACGCACCATGTCGAGATGGTTAGGACCGCCGATGAAGGCGATGCGACGAGACCCAGTGTCTATCATGTGCTGGGTGGCTTGTTGGGCTGCTACATCTCCATTGCCTACCACTTGCGAGAACTTGTCCTCCAAACAACAGCGGGCGAAAAACACCAATGGCACGCCCATGGAATGAAGCTGTTCGAAATGACTATAGTCAACGGTATCTTGAGCCAGGCAAGCGATGATGCCCTCGACATGCATATTGAGAAAGTTTTCAAGTGCCTGTTTCTCACGTTCTGTATTCTCATGACTATTGGCACTGATGACAGAGTAGCCTCGCTTGGACGCGAAATCCTCTATCCCATCAAGCACAGCCGCATAATAATGGGTCACCAAGTTGGGTACGATGACACCTATCACTCTCGGGGCTTCCTTGCGAAGGCTCTGAGCAAAGGGATTGGGTCGGTAATTCAGTTCCTTGGCCAACCGTTTCACCTTCTGAGTCATTTCCTCTCCCACCTCATGGCTATTGCGCAAGGCTCTGGATACTGTAGCGATGCTCACACCCAGTTGGTCGGCGAGGTCTTTCAAAGATGGTCTACGTTGCTTCATATCTTGTATATATTCGTCCTAGTTATTGTCATGTGCAAAGGTAATGTTTTTCTGCGAAAGGCGCAAACGTTTACGTGATTATTTTTGCAAGAAAGCGAAAATAATTGTAGAAATTCTTGTATTTTTGCAAACGGATAATTCTTTTAGTGATTTGAAGGAAAGTAATGAATAGTTGATAATAAGTTAGTTAGAAACAGCGAGGGTCTGGATGTCGTGAGACAATCCAAACCCTCATTTTTTATTTTCAAAAAATCTCTAATGTTCAAATTCCATTAGATATAGTACTCTGCCGAATCTACCAAACCGGCGCGAAGCGCATACTTGGTAGCTTCATGCACGTTGTTGACACCGAGCTTGCGGAAGATATTCTTGCGATGGGTATTCACGGTATGGAAACTAGAGAAACGCTTCTCTGCGATTTCCTTGGTCGTCATGCCCAAGGCGATGTCTTTCAGTATCTCAGTCTCCGTCTTGGTGAGATTTACCTTTTCTTCCTTATCATGTGATGGAGCCAAGAGCACCTCCGTCATTCGTTGGCAAATAAAGCGGTTGCCTGACATGCAGTAGCGTATCGCCTCCTTGATTTCCATCATCGGACTTTCCTTGAGCAAGATACTGAATTGCATACTGCTGGCAATGAGAACGCGCACGAAATCCGCACTTAGGTCTTCACTGAATAGCAACCATCGCGTCTCAGGAAAGCGCTGGTTGAGAATGAGCAACTCGTCGGCATCATTGATGTCGAAAAGCGTGTAGTCGAGAATCACTAGAGAGTCCTCATCTTCTCGCAAGGCGAGCATTAGCTCGGCCTTGTCTTCCGTGAACTTTGTTTCCACATCCTTCCCCAGTTGCTGGATTACATAACTTAGTCCTGCACGGGTGATGTCCTGCTTATCTGCCAACAGTATCTTCATAGCTTTATCTCCTATATTTTATATAGTTTAATCTCCTATATTTTATTTAGAACGACATGAGAAATCCCATACGGATGCCCCACTTGTCGACATTTGCATGATCGAGATAGTTGAGACGGCGCACATAGTCGATTCCGAAGAACTTAAAGATGTTGTGCACTCCAGCGGCAATCTCCCAATATGGCGTCTTTCCAAACGCATACGAATTGTTAGGGAACTGGAAGAGCAAATCATCGGTTGGGTTCTTCGTTGGGTTGTTCTTGCTGGTCAAGTCGCCCCAAACGCCCTTCACTGCCACATACTCACGCCATTTCAGTTTCTTCAAGAGCGGGATGCGGTTGAGCAACTTACCATTCATATCCCAAGCCACAGACCAGAAGATTTGACGGTCGCTCAAGAACTCCCAGTCTTTCATCATACTGATGGTGGCCTCCTGCTCGAAGATGGAGAGGTTGACTGGTGGCTGGATGAGCATCGGGAACGGTACTTTGTTCCATTGTATCTTGCCCACGACATTGAAGTCGACATATCCAAAGCTACCCAACCACTGGCGCTTGTAGATGCCCAGCGATGTGAGATTGCTCCTATACTGACCGCCCATGAAACCATCAAGACCTGTAGTATGCGTAAGCGAAAGCTCCGGACTATCCAGGTTGATAGGCAAACGCTGCTGCTTGGTGTTTACATAGGTGACACCAGGATTGTAGTCGATGCCCATGGTAGCCTCAGTGGTACGTATCTTTCTCACTTCCTCGCCTGTGTTTACCTTGAAATAGTGTAGGTTGCCCACCGTGCGGTTGCTCTGCCAGCGAATGTTGGTGTCGAAGCGTAAGCCCCAGTCGGTCTCATAGGTGAAGCCCAGTTTCTGGCGCTGATAGAGATACATCTGGTCTTGCTTGGTGGCACGGATGGTCATAAAGAAATTGTCCTTGTTGTGCAGCAAGTTGTCATCGGATGGCGACGTGATGTCGTGACCTATCTCAAACGTGAGCTTACGCATAGGGAACTCGAACGGACTGTTTTTCTTCTTGTTGAAAGAATAGGTGAAGATATGACCATAGTACCAGTCATGGCTCTTCAATCCGTATGCTCCATAACCATCCCAGAAGAAGTGAGGGTTGAGAGCCGCCATCGTTCTACCGGCTAGACGCAGACGGATGCCATCCACGAAGTTGTTGGAGATGAACGTATTGACAGGACCCAAGTCGAAATAACTACGGTTTTCCTTATTCGTCTCTGTCTTCTTGGCATGAGCCACCTCCACATAGTTCTCCATGAGGGCACGAATACCAAAGATGATATACTTGAATCCCTTGGAGTTTTCCATACGATGGATGAAACTATCCATCGACGACTCGCTCTTGGTAAGGTCCACCTGTCGATATTTGTTCCAGTAAGCCTCGTCACGGTTCATGGCGTCCATATCATGCCTTATCTTCGCCTTTCCCTTGAACAGCTGTTTCGGCAAAGGGTCGAAGGCATAGTCGGAGAGGCGCGTATTACGCACCACCAACAAGTCTTGCAACAGTTTGTTGACGTGCATCTCGGCTATCATGTCATCCTTGGTGAGCACCCACTCGCCATTTTCTAGCTTGGTATACTCCTGCTCTATCTTCATGTCTTTCACCCAGTTGACGTCTGAGTTGTGAGGCATGTAGAGGTTACATTTCTTGACATGCAAGGTGCTATCTGCCAGCACATAGAGTTCGCCACGGAATCCGAAGTCCTGACTGTTGGCTGGGATAAATTGCAAATGATAACACAAGTCTCTATCCACAAACACCGTATCCTCCATATAGAAATGGTAGAAAGAGATGGCTGTTCTGCCGATAGGCGAAGGGAATGGATACTGAAGCAAGCGCACATAGTCGTCGTAGATGTCTACATCCGTAAACACCTCCTTCAGAGCGGTATTGATAATCTCGCCCGTTTGGATGATTTGTCCGATACCATTGCTTTGCTGGCCCTTGATAATGTCCTTCTCTGTCTTAGGATCCTTGCGATAAATGTGCTGAGACACTGTCTCATTGATCTGAACTGGCAAGGTAAGCTTGTCATTGTATGGCGATTTCTCCACCTGGTCGAGAAGATACTGACGCTTGCTGAAGAATTTGCCTTCGAGCTGTTCCTTAGACAGGTCGTTGAGCGAAAGCGTTATCTTCTGATATTTGTCATACTGATAATAGTCATGATTGGTGAGGTCGGTCTTCTTCTTGGCGGCGATGACACGGCGCATCAGTTCCACGGCAGGGTTATCCTTGCGCTTGTACTTGCCACGCTTCGACTTGACCACCACCTCGGTGAGTCGCTTACTGTCGTCCTTGAGTTTCACCTCCAAGAAAGTGGTCTTGTCGTCCACCTTCACCGTCTGTGTCTTGTAGCTCAAAGCACTCACGGTGAGCATCCATCCCGGATGCTTCTCGATGGTGAACCTACCCTCTCCATCGCTCGAAACAGCTATCTTATGCCCCTTGTATTGCACACTGGCATAAGGAACTGCAAAGCCATCTTCATCGATGACATTTCCTGTTATCTTCTGTTGAGCCATCATCTGGAGGGTTGAGACAACCAGAAGGATGACCACTAAATACAATTTCTTATAAACTTTCATACCTTAAATCAAATTTCGAGCTGCAAAGTTATAAATATTCTACGAATTAGAGTGAAAACTAATTATTTATTTAAGTTTTTTAGGAGAAAAAAGAGTTTTCTTAAAGATAATCAATCATTTCTCCCAATCGATGGATAATGCCATCAGGGATGCTTTCGTCGAAAGCCTTCTCTTCCCATTGCAAACCCTTGATCCATAGCGTATGACAGCCAAGCTGGTGGGCTGGCTCGATGTCCTTGGAAAAAGTGTCACCCACAACCAACACTTGCGAAGCTGCCAAATCGAGAGCGCAGACTCCAAGGGCAAAGATGGCAGGATTGGGCTTGCGAACACCTACTACCGCCGACTCGATGACCGACTTGAACTCATCTTCTATCTGCGCATCACGGAGCACTTGGTGGATATTGCCATAGAAATTGGACACCAGTACCATTGGATAGCCTTTTGCCTTGAGCTGTTCCAGCACCTGCTTGTTCTCCGCAAGCAGCAAGTTGGTCTGAGTGTTGATATAATCAGCCATATCCTTTGCCACGCTCTTCATTGTCGGCTCATCGAAAGTCAGGAAATGAGCAATCGAAGCCTGTCTATCCTCATCATCCTTCCCAGTGGGGAGCAAGGACTTGCCAGAAAGGAAAGCCAACTGCAAGGCTATCTTCTCTCGCAGGATGTCGACAAAATGAAAATCGGGCGTCACGATAGGGTTCACCGCCAATGCCCGCTCGCCATACACATAGGCCAAGCGATAGGACGCCTTGTCGATGGATACGCCAGTCTCTACCCCCTCGTCATCGCTCACACCGATGCCGAAATGCTCATATCCTTGCCAAATCACTTCCGACCAGTGGTCGCCCCTTGTATCGAGCGTGCCACCATAATCGAAAATGATACCTTTTATATCAAGCTTTTTCATTTTTATACTTATCTAAATCTTTGTTACCAACTTTGATGAGCAAGATGCCGATGGCTATCCACACCAACTCTCTCAGACGGGTGATGAGACCCGTATACACACCGAGCGCACCCGTCAGATGCAATCCGTCCACCGCCAAGGCGAGTCCGCCCTCTCGGGCTCCCAACTGCATAGGCGAGAAGAAGATGAGGTTACTGAAGAGCGAAGAGAACGCCAGGATGAGGATGCTGTCGAGGATGCTGATGTCGGCGGCGAAAGCCTTCAAGATGAGATAAATCTCTACGCTCTGCAGGATGCGAGCCGATACCTCGAAAAGCAGCGAGCAATAGAATGTGCGCTTATGCTGACCATGCAACATGGCTATCTGGGAATCTATCTGCTCCAAGGTTTCCTTCTTCGATTCGGCAAATCGCCTTGCCCATCCTTTCACGAAAGGAATGTGGGTGAGCAGCCGGATGCCCTTCTGTGCCATGCCCGTGCGATAACCACGAGAGAAGAAATAGATGCCGAGCAGGCAGAACGCCCCTATCGCACTGAGCAGGATGCCCATGGGAACACCTATCGGATACATAGCCACATAGAGGAATATCGAGAGAAACCAGAACCAGAAGTGCGAGAAGATGTGCATCATCACATAGAGGATGACCGACGAGGTGGCCTTGCTCACACCGGTGAAAGGTTTCAGCTCCATGATGCGGTAAGGCTCGCCGCCCATCAATCCGCAAGGGGTGGTATAGTTGAGGGCGAAGCCGCTCACGGTGAGCTTGTAAACGCGCCAAAAGGAGAGCCCCTTCACACGTCCCTCGTCGTTGATGATAAACCACCACGAGAAGGTGTTCACCAGATAGACCACCAGCCAGAGCCCCAGGATGAGCGGGAAGTAGATGCCCGCCTGCTTCAGGTAACGCCAGATGTCGGTATAGTCCATGTCCATCGTGCAGAGCATGATGATGATGGCGATGATACCGAACGCCATGAATATGTTTCTGAATTTACTGTTCATTGCCGTTGTTTTGGATTACTTTTGCTGATACTCGCCGTTGAGCACCTTGGCATGAATCTGCTTGCAAAGCGCCTCATGACGCCAACGCATGTACATGAAGATGCAAGTAAACACGATGATTTCCACGATGGGATAGAGAGCAGGCTCGCCCAGCAAGATGGCTGCGAAGAGCGTGATGCTGCGCCAGTTGAAAGTAAGGATGTTGGCATACTTCATCAGCGGTAAACTGCCCTCACGGAATTCCTTGCGCAACTGCTCTGGCAACTGCTGTGGATATTCCTTGCGCAGCAAAGCCTTGAGCATCTGAAACTGGGGGGTGTCGTTCTCCTGTCCCTTTGTATAGTTCTTGTAGAAGAACTGGAAGAGTTTCTGCACGGGCTGTTGGCTCCAGCTCATCTGCTTGTAGAGGTCTACCTGCTTGCTGGCATCGTCGAGTTCGCTTCCCTCCTTGCCCTTGAGGAAAAAGAGATGAATCTGGCGGTAATAGTCTGCCAATCTACTCTGTGGCGCATGGCAGAGGAAGCCGCTCACGATGCAGAGCAACCATATCTTCCATCCCATCTCCGGGGTGAGACGGATGGCGATGGCTACATAGATGCTGATGAACCAAAAGTCGCCAGCGGCTCCATCGAGGATTCTGCCCAGGGCACTCTTCTGATTGGTGAGGCGAGCCAACTGACCGTCGCAGCTATCATACATGTTTGCCCAGATGAGCAAGAGGATGCCCACGATGTTTATCTTCATATCGTCGAAACCGAAGCAGATGCCCGCTCCCACACCCAGGAAGATGCTGAGGATGGTCACCACATTGGGGGTGACATGCAACATGCGGAAGAAGCGAGCCCATTGATAACCGATGGGACGATAGAAATAAATATCTATATGCTCTTCGGTATCGGCCGACTTCAGGGATGCTTTATATTCTTGATTATCCATTGTCTAATTTTATTTTTCCAACTATTCTTTGTTACACCTTATTATATATATAGTGGCCGTTCAATATACCTTTTTTATATATAGCAACCGTTCACTATACCTTATTATATATTACAACATAGAATGCACTACGCATTCATCATGTTTACGAAACATTGGGCGATATAGTAGGCAGCCTGCTCACGACATGGCGCGAAGCTTGGCCAATCGTTGAAGTCGATGATCTTGAAATTGCCTTCCTTGTCTACGATGCAATCGCCCCCATACACAGGCACGTCCAAGAGTCGGGAAGCCTTGTCGGCCTCGGCCTTCACCTGCTCCTCGTCGAAGCCATAGCCCTGAGGAACGCCATTGATTTCCTCCAAGCCAAACTTGGAAGGGTGCCCACTAGTGGATGGATAGAGCCAATGGAAGAAGCTGGTGCCCTCCACTCCATAAAACTTGATGAGGTCGCCCGTGAGATGCTCATTGATGATGACACATTCCACTCCCCTGCGCCAGAAGTCCTCCAGGCAAGCGTTGCCCTCCTCGACATTCTTGACGAAGCAAGTATCCTCCTTCTGCTGGGCACAACCGTCGCCACGTTTCAACCAACAAGGAAAATCTATCTCTGCAGGCATCTTGCCACCTTTTTCTATCACCCAACTGCGAGGATGGGAAATGCCGCCATTCACAAGGCTCTCCGTCATGCTACGGCGAATGCAACGGGCGATACCCTCACTGGAGTTCAACACCTTGCTCCCCCGTAACTCAATCTGGCGAAAGGAGCTGAGGGCCTCCTTGCCCCTAGCCATGCTGAAATAGCCATCTACCTCATAGGCTGGCAAATGACAGAAATCATCCTCTCCACACAGCTCCACCTCGGCGCCGAGCGACTCTATCTGTTTCTTCACAGCCTGCATGATGGCAGCGTCGTTGTCTACACAGTTGGGCGAGAAGGCATTGCCACGGCAAACGCCCATCACCTTCTTTCCTGCCAAGGGATGGATGAACGCGATTGCCTTGTCGATGTCTTCCTTGTGGTCTACATCCAGTATCTTTGGGATGGAATAGGCATCGAGCCTCAAGCCCTCGGCCACCAACTGGCGTTGGAAATTTCTCATGCGGCTCATGCCTTGCTCCATACAGTGGTCGAGCACATCGAGTGCCTTGTCGCCGAGACAGTAGATGCCACCCGATATGAGATGGTCGTCGCCTTCCTGCTGGTCGTGGAAACCGGTGATGCGCATATTCTTGTCCACGCTCACCCAGAGCGGTTTTTCGTCGTCTACGTAGGGAGTCACTGCCATGCAGCCATCCACCTCGCCGGCATCGGTAGCCTCGACGAAGTGACGGATATAACGCTTGAATTCCTCCTCACGGAAGATGGTGTCGACCGTGGTGAGGCAGAAACGCTCGCCTCGAAGATAAGGGGAAAGCGCATGGAGGCTGTGCATGGAACTAGGGGTGGTCTTTACGACAAGGCGCAAAGGCACAGGCAAATGGAGGTTTTGCAAATGCTCACGCACGGAACCACTCCATTCGTTGACGATAACTACAATTTCGGTAGCGCCACAATCCACAAAAATGCGCAACAAGCGCTCTATCATTGGTTCGCCACACAAGGGAACCAGGGGCTTAGGTTGCTCCACGCCCTCTTGCTGAAGCCTACTGCCCTCTCCTGCTGCTATAACTGCAAATCTCATTATTTCTTTTATTAATTTTATTTTCGGGTGCAAAATTACAACAAAAAACTGAAAAATCATTTGTTTATCTCGGTTTTTTACCTTAATTTTGCACCCTAGTTATAAACAAACCTATAAAATGGGCTTGCCAACGAAAGAAAAAGAAATAGAACAAAGCACAAAAATATGAACGATAAAGGAAATCTGACCAACGAGCGTCCACCCCTGTTGCCTGTCATCATCGGCACAGGACTGGGCAGTGGTTTCTGGCCTTGGGGACCAGGAACGGCTGGCTCCATCTTGGCGACTCTCCTCTGGGCAGCCATGGCTTACTGGGGCGGCATGAGCGGAGCCACCCTACAGACGGTGACCTTCTTCCTGGTGATTCTCGCCACGCTCGTGGGCACCTGGGCGACGGCTCAACTGCAACCCTACTGGGGCGAGGACCCGAGCCGAGTGGTCATCGACGAGATGGCTGGCGTATGGATTCCCCTGTCGCTGCTGATGCCTTTCAATGCGTCAGGCGAAGTGAAAGACCCCTGGTGGTGGGCTTTGGTGGCATTGGTGCTCTTCAGGTTCTTCGACATGGTGAAACCGCTGGGCATCAAGAAGCTAGACCGCATGAAGGGAGCCTTCTACGTGATGGCCGACGACCTCTTGGGAGGCATCTATGCAGCCATCGTCATGGTAATCATCAAAATCGTACTGGCAATAGCCAATAGTCAATAGATTTCATGGGCAAGATAAAACATGAGCTGATGACCTTCGGAAAGGCAGAGCTGACAGCCACCATCGCATCGGTGGTAGACTTCGGACTCGCCTTCCTACTCTCCGACGTCATCGGCATCTACTACGGACTGGCAAACGCACTGGGCGTGATGAGCGGTGGAATCACCAACTGCTGCCTGAACTACCGGTATGTGTTTGGCGATTCCAGCAGAAAGAAGAAGAGCGTGGCGTGGCGATATTTCATCGTATGGGGCATCAGCTGGATTCTCAACTCGGGCTGCACCATCGCCCTCACCGAGCTCATCAACCAGCACGAGCACATCAACATCCACTACATGATACCCAAATGCGTGGTGGCGTTTCTGGTGGCGGTACTGGTAAACTACCCCGGGCAGCGCAAGTTTGTGTTCAACAATTAGAAATAGAAGTATAACAAAACCAAATAACAAACGAAATGAATTATAGAGATTACTTACAGAAAGTAATTTACACAGGCATCAATCCTGTCATCAAGGCGATGGTCAAGATGGGCATCACCCCCAACATCGTCACTTTCATAGGCTTCATCGGCAATCTCGTAGCGGCAGCCATCTTCATCGACGCTGCCTGGAACCTGGGATTGGAAGGTGTGGCTAGTGGCTACACGCAACCAGCTGCCACCATCAACGACATCTCGTATGAGAGTTGCATGGAAACCATCGGTTGGGGCGGCCTCGTCATTCTAGTATCCAGCTTGTTCGACATGATGGACGGCAGACTGGCGCGCGTCAGTGGGAAGACCAGTCTCTTCGGCGCACTTTGGGACTCTACGCTCGACCGCTACAGCGAGTTGGTGAGCCTCTTTGGCATTAGTCTCGTCTTCATCCGTGCCGACCTAGACGGAGAGTGGTTCTGGATGGGCGTAGTCACCTTCACAGCCATGGTTGGATCTGTGATGGTAAGTTATGTGCGCGCCCGTGCCGAGGGTCTGAACGTAGAATGCAAGGTAGGACTCATGCAGCGTCCTGAGCGCGTGGTCGTTACAGCCTTGGCAGCCATTCTCACCGGTCTCACCGGCAACATCTGGTGGCTCGCCGGAGGCATGATACTCATCGCCGTACTCGCCAACATCACCGCTTTCTGGCGCGTTATCCATTGCTATAGAAAGATGAAATAAAAGAAGGAGTTTTGCATGTTTAGCATTTATCTCATCATCATATTGGTAGTGCTCTACACATGGAAGAAGACGAGGCGCTTCGCCATCTCCTTCCTGCCTTGGTTCCTCTTCGGAATCATCTACGACTCGATGCGTCTCTACCCCAACTACAAGGTAAACGACATCGACGTGGAGCACCTCTACGAGGCAGAGAAGGCACTCTTCGGCATCGTGGCGAGGAGCGCACAAGAGTTGGCTGCCGTAGCCGACCACACCTCGCTGATGATACCGGGCGAATGGTTCAAGGTACACCATTGTGCCACAGCCGATTTCATGGCAGGCTGTTTCTACCTGTGTTGGGTGCCCGTGCCCATCGCCTTCGCCCTCTATCTCTACCTCAAGAAACAGAGAGACTGGTTCAATCGCTTCTCTTGGGCATTCTTGTTGGTGAACCTCATCGGATTCGTAGGCTACTACATCTATCCTGCGGCACCGCCTTGGTATGCGATGAACTACGGTTTCACCCCCGTGCTCAATACGCCAGGCAATGTGGCAGGACTGGGCAGATGGGATGCGATGACAGGCTTGAGCATATTCCATGGTCTGTATGGCAAGAACGCCAATGTCTTCGCCGCCGTGCCTAGTCTGCACGCCGCCTACATGCTGCTCACCACCATCTATGCCGTGCTGAGCCACAAGCGTTGGTACACCATCGGGCTCTTCGGCTTCATCTGCCTGGGCATTTGGTGGACAGCTGTATACAGTGGTCACCACTATATTATAGATGTATGCTTGGGCATCCTCACCACCCTCGTGGGTGTAGGGCTCATGGAACAGGGAGGTCTGAAGAGTTTCTTGCCTTCGGAAAAAGAGGCAAATTAAAAGAATAATATCCACCTATATGGTAGACTCGCCCTGAAAGGGCAAAAGCACCTAGCCCAGGGCAACGCCCTGGGTAGTTTGATGGGAATAAAATTCGCCCTGTAAGGGCAAAAGCATTAAAACACTCAATTTATAATGCTTTTGCCCTTACAGGGCGACATTCTTGCATGACAATTACCTAGGGCGTTGCCCTAGGCTATGTGCTTCTGCCCTTTCAGGGCGTATCCTTTAATCATGATTATTATATTTTCTTCTTATAGCATCTGCGGCGGCGGTGCTGCTCGCTCTCCAGATACTGCCACTGGCTCTGCACGCCCTTGTTGCTCTCCATCTGGGGCATCGCCTCCGCCCATTTGAAGCCATAGCGGCGATATTGCTCTATCAGGTCGGCGAAGATGAGGGCGTTGGCACCCTTCGCACGATACTCGGGCAATACGCCTATCAACACGAGGTCTACCGTATCCGTCTTGTGCCACTTGAGCACACGGAGCAGCCTCCACCAGCCCCAAGGGAAGAGCTTGCCATTCTTGTTCTTTTGCAAAGCTTCGGTCATCGAAGGGAAGGATACACCAAAGCCCACCAACTTGTTGCCCTCGTTGGCATCCACGACGCCCGTCACCAGGTTGAGGTCTGCCATCCCGATATAGCTATCCACATAATGGTCTATCTGGGCATCGGTAAGCTGTTGGAAATCATAGAGATCCTTGTAGGTCTCGTTGACGATTTCGAATATCCTGCGCCCCATGCCGTGCTTCAAGAGCTCTTTCTTGGTGAACTTATGCACATGCAGGTTATAGCGGCGCTCTATCAGCTGGGCTGTCTTGGCAAACTTAGCCGGTGTTTCCTCCGGCACCTTGAGTCGGTATTCCAACCAGTCATTGTCTTTCTCGTAGAGAGGGAAACTCTCCATGTGGGTCTTGTAATAAGGGAAATTATAGTAGACGAACATCGTCGACTTCTTGTTGAATCCCTCGATGAGCATGCCCTCGCGATCCATGTCGGTGAAGCCCAGCGGTCCCACACACTCGTTCATGCCCCTATCCTTGCCCCAACGCTCTACCGCACGCAGCAAAGACGTAGAAACCTCGATGTCGTCGACAAAGTCGAACCATCCGAACCTCACCTGCTTCTTGTTCCACTGTTTGTTGGCACGATGATTGATGATGGCGGCGATGCGCCCCACAATCTTCGCCTCGCTGTCAACAGCCAGGAAATATTGAGCCTCACAAAAATCGAAGGCAGGGTTTTTGTCCTTGCTGAGCGTGTCGTACTCATCAAAGCGCAAGAAAGGAACTGCATAATTATTGCCCTCGTATAGGTCGTAATAGAATTTTACGAAAGCTCGCAAGCCCTTCTTGGTTGTCACTGGTAATATTCTTATTTTACTCATAATCTGTTCTCTATAAACCGTTTCGCCCCCTACGGAAACTAGCAGTCGAAGCGGCGTTATTCGTTTGCAAATTTACTACTTATTTCTGAATGTACCAATAGTTTTCTTATATTTTTATAAAAATAGATGCACAATCAGCCATGTTACTGGATATTTATGTAACTTTGCAGGCATGAAAAAGCAGAGAGATAACTATACTTTCCTCACCCACGCCCCTGTGCACAGGGTGATATTCACCATGGCCATACCCACCATCATCAGTATGTTGTCGACGAGCATGTACAACCTCGCCGACACCTATTTCGTAGGCAGCATCAACACCCAGAGCGTGGCAGCCGTGGGTGTTTCGTTCGCCATGATGGCAGTGATACAGGCCGTGGGCTTCTTTTATGGCCATGGAGCGGGCAACTACATTTCTCGCCAGTTGGGAGCCAAGGAGGTAGAGAAGGCACAGAAAATGGCTGCCACGGGGTTCGTGCTGAGCTTCCTTACCGGTCTTCTCATCGCCATTCTTGGACAGCTGTTCCTCACGCAGCTCTGCCTTTTGCTGGGTTCCACACCCACCATTCTGCCCTACACAGAGCGATACCTGGGCATCATCTTGCTAGGTGCGCCATTCATGACGACTTCTCTGACGCTCAACAACTTAATGCGTTTTCAGGGCAACACGATGTATGCAATGAAGGGCATCATGTCGGGTGTACTGCTCAACTTGATACTCGCCCCGTTGCTCATCCTCTATTTTGCCTTGGGCATCACGGGTGCCGCCATCGCCACCCTCATCAGCCAGTGTTTCGGCTGCGCCATGCTCTTTTGGATGACCCACAAGGGACAGAACATCCGCATCCACCTCAAGAATTTCACCCCATCGAAGGCTTTCGCCAAAGAAATCATCTTCGGTGGCACACCTTCGCTTTCAAGACAGGGATTGGGAAGCATCTCAACCCTGATGCTCAACGTAGCCGCAGGAGCCTACGGCGATGCAGCCATCGCCGGCATGAGCATCGTTACCCGCATAGCATTCTTCACATACGCCGTGGTGATTGGCCTGGGACAGGGATTTCAGCCGCTCTGTGGTTTCTGCTACGGTGCGAAACTATATGCCCGTGTGCGCGATGCTTTCTATTTCTGCATCAAATGTGGCACCGTTTTTCTGTCGGCATGCGCCTTCATCGGTTTCTTGTTTTCCGAGAATATCGTGGAGGTATTCCGCAGCGACCCCGACGTGGTGGCAGTGGGTTCTGTGGCTCTGAAATGGCAGGTCATCAGTTTTCCATTGGTAGCCACCATCGTGCTCACCAATATGTTGATGCAGACCATCCGCAAACCGGTGCGTGCCAACTTGGTGGCTGCGGCGAGAAGTGGGCTGTTTTTCATTCCGCTCATCTTCATTTTGCCCCATTTTTTCGGTTTGCTAGGCGTGGAAATGTGCCAGGCTTGCGCCGATTTCTGCTCCTTCTCGATGGCTGTTCCTATCGCCTGGAGTGCCTTCAAGGATATGAGAAGAGAGAAGAATCAGGGAAGATAGAAGGAAATGCTACGATGATTTATTTTTACAAAAGCACGAAATGCTAAAAAATAAGGCTATTTGTTAACAAATCTAACTCATAGTTTTATAGGTAAGAACTCATAGTTTTTTGCCCCAAAAGTCATAGTTTTACGGGTGAAAACGATTACAATTACAGTAATTACAGTTTTAT
>DJSH01000057.1 GCA_002440225.1 Candidatus Segatella violae | reverse complement strand
TATATGAAGAAAATCTATTATTATGTGCGCAACCAGCAATGGGATGAAATTATCAATCGTAGCAATAGCCGTGGTGCCAAGGACAATGTCACTTTCCAACTCTGTCGCAATATGGCACTCGCCGAGAAGGGGGAACTGGGAGAGAAACTGCTGATGTTTGACCAACAAGGCATGAACAGTATCATGACTTCAGATTTCAAGACCTTGCAGGTGAGTATTCTCATGATGGATGTCTATTATGCGATGGGCTATGTGAACATGTCGCAGCTTTGTGCCTTCGAATCTCAGGAGTGTATGGACAATAAAAGCCCGTATCTTTGGCAACGATTGGTGGATACGAACATCGAGAATGGCGCCTACGCGGTGGCTGAGAAATATATCAAGCTTTTGGAGCGAACCTTGGCTTACCGTGATTGGGCTAAAGATCGACGCAGATTTCTCTATAACGACAAGGCAGTGAGGGCAGACAAGGTATTGGGCTTGAAACGTAAGTGTATCTTCTCCGACGATAAGTTGATGGGCAACGGTGGCTTCGACAACGACTTGGCTTCCATCGTCAAGGCTTGTCCTGAGCATCGTGCCACTTTAGAGTATTTGGGTTCGATGTATATCGTGGCGAACCAACGTTCCGAGTTCTTGTCTCTGATGAAGCAATACAAGGGAACGAAGACAATGCCGCATATCCCAGCCTCCTTTGCCAAGGCAATGGAAGTGTTTGGCAAAAATCCAGAATGAAAGAGTGATTAGGACATGTTAATCCAATAATAAGTGTTTGCAAAATGATGTGCTATATATATAATAAGGTGAAATGTGGAATCGGTAAGGTGGCGATGGCTTGCCTCGGACTATGCTTGTTGGCAAGTTGTTCTTCAAGAGTAGTTGTTGACAAGCAGCTCTCGGAGTCGCCTACGATATTCCCGGATTATCAGAATGTAACGATTCCTAGTCAGATAGCTCCGCTTCATTTCCGAGTGGAAAAAACGCAAGGCGAGGTTGTCGCTGCCACTTTTTCCACAGACGATGGAAAGAGCGTAACTGTTCAGGCAGAGGATACTGACATCTGCATCGGAGAGGATGATTGGAAAGACCTCTTAACCTCCGCTTCTCGCATCGAAGTACAGGTAGTTGTGAGAAGAGGTGAGGATAATTGTGGTCTCAAGCCTTTCCTTATCCACGTCTCGCCTGATAGCATTGACCCCTATATGGCTTATCGTCTTATCGAGCCAGGTTATGAGCAATGGTACAAGATGGGCATTTACCAACGTTGTCTTTCCGATTTTTCGCAATCGCCGATCTTGGAGAATACGGAGACGGGGAATAATTGCATGAACTGTCACAACTTTTGCAATCGGGATGCCAAACAGATGATGCTGCATCTGCGTGCGGGAAAGTTGGGGGGTACATACGTGATGCAAGGAGATGGCTTGGCAAAGAAGTTGAGCATCGATGTGGATAGCATCAAGTCGTTGGTTTATCCTGCTTGGCATCCTTCGGGCAAGTTGATAGCTTTCTCAACCAATGATACCCATCAGGGTTTTCATTCCTCAGATAGAAATCGCATTGAGGTCTATGACCAGAAGTCGGATGTCGTGGTCTATGACTTGGCATCCAATCAAATCTTTACTTCTCCTTTGTTGAGTTCGCAACGAAGTTTTGAAACTTACCCTTGTTTCTCACCAGATGGCAAGCGTCTCTATTTCTGTACAGCAGATAGTGTTGAGATGCCTCGTCGTTATAAAGACGTGAAGTATAGTGTCTGTTCCATCGCCTTCGATGCTGCCCATCATACTTTTGGCACAGAGGTAGATACGCTTTTTTCTGCTCACCAGACGGGTAAAAGTGCCGTGATGCCTCGCATTTCGCCTGATGGCAAATGGTTGGTGGCTACGGTTGCCGATTATGGTTGTTTCCCGATTTGGCATCATGAGGCCGACCTTTACATCATCAACCTGCAAACCAAGGAATGGCGTCCTTTGGCAGTTGCCAATAGTAAGGATACCGAGAGTTATCATTCATGGAGCAGTAATGGCAGATGGCTCGTCTTTGGTTCGCGTCGCGTGAATGGTCTCTACACCATGCCTTATATTTGTCACATCGACAAGGACGGCAATGCTTCCAAGCCATTCCTTTTGCCCCAGAAATCTCCTGATTTCTATGACAAGTGCTTGAAATCTTTCAATATTCCAGAGTTCGTGAAGGATAAAGTGGAGTTGAAAGATATTGAGAAAAAATAATTTTTTCTCGATTTTGTTACCACCGTTACCACCACCATATATAACTATCTGATAAATAAATGTTTAGGTGGTGGTAACGAATGCTTTTTTGTTACCACCCGTTACCACCTGTTACCACCACCTAGATATTGCCAGCAGACCGCCATTGACGTTCCAACAGGCTTTCATTGACGTTCTAGCAGACCGCCATTGACGTTCCTGCAGACTGCCATTGATGTTCCAACGAATCGTCAATGACGTTGTAGCGAAGTGTTCCAAGCGTTAAAACGAAGTGTGCCAAGCGTCTGTACCAATCGTTTTAAACGCTGGAACAGTTTGTTTCTGCCCAAGAAACAGTTTGTTTCTGCCCGTGAAACTTTTCGTTTCAGCCGCTGGAACACATAGCTATCTGCAGTAAGCTTGACTTTTCTATGTAGTTCCCTATATTTAGTTGACTACTTAGCTCCTTATGCCTAGTACTGGTTGACAATTATTTTTCCTTATTTCTAACTCTTCTTGTCAGTCTCC
>DJSH01000086.1:3270-25670 GCA_002440225.1 Candidatus Segatella violae | reverse complement strand
GAAAGATTTCTGAGGCTTCTTTTATTTGTTCTACCGATCTAAAACGGATTTCACGGATTTATTTCCATTCTTATGGTTGATTTATTTTATCTCTTTATTGTAGATTGGACGTTTTTCAGTCCCCACAGACTGCACAGATGACACAGATTGATTTCATTCATTGATAAATATCTGTGATGATCTGTGAAATCTGTGGGAGATTTTTTATTGGTTAAAGAAAAAAGCTGAACTGTATGAATAACAGCTCAGCTTTTATTTTATATGAAATAATATCTAGAGAAGATATTATTATTTGCTTTTACGATGATTACGTGTCTTCTGCTTGCTCTTCTTAGCCTTCTTGGATATTGATACAGGAGCAGGCTTTTCCTTGCTTACAGGAGCAGAATCACCAGCTAGGGTGAAATCGAGTTGTTTCTTCTCTAGGTTGGCTTGCGCCACCTTGATGCGGATGGCATCGCCCAATGAATATTTGTTATGATGGCGACGACCGATTAGGCAGAAGTTCTTCTCGTCGAAGTCGTAGTAATCTCCTGCGATGTCTCGCATTGGAATCATACCTTCGCAATGGTTCTCGTCGATGGTGGCGTAGATGCCGTATGTGGTAATGCCACTGATGTGGGCATCAAATTCCTCGCCAAGCTTGTCGCCCATGAATTCTACCATCTTATACTTGATGCTGTCTCGTTCTGCGTTTTGTGCAATCTGCTCCATGTCTGAGCAGTGCTCGCAAAGTTCCTCGTAATGCTTCTCGTTCGCACTTCTGCCACCGGCAGCATACTTGGTGAGCAGGCGATGAACCATCGTGTCTGGATAACGGCGGATAGGAGAGGTGAAGTGGGTGTAATACTCGAATGCCAAGCCAAAGTGACCGATGTTATGTACGGAGTACTTGGCTTTCATCATGGCACGGAGAGCCACCATCTGAATCAGATTGCTCTCAGGCTTGCCATCGCAGTCTGCCATCAACTTGTTCAGGCTCTTGGCTGTTGCGCCCTTGGTTGCTTCGGTCTTCATCTTGTAACCGAACTTCACCACGAATTCACGCAGGGTCTCCAACTTCTGAGGGTCAGGATTGTCGTGGATACGGTAAGGCAAGGTCTTAGGCTTCTTGCCTTTCTTGACCTTTCCGATGCTCTCAGCTACCGTACGGTTGGCGAGGAGCATAAACTCCTCCACGAGTTTGTTGGCATCCTTGGAGCGCTTGTAATAGCAGCGGATAGGCTTGCCCTTCTCGTCGACATCGAAGTGCAATTCCTCACGGTCGAACTTCACGGAGCCATTCTTGAATCTTGCCGCACGCAGTTTCTTGGCGAGTCGGTCGAGGGTGATGAGCTGGAGGGCATTCTCTCCCTGGTATGGATGCTCCTTGGTTTCAGCTGGTGCTGGTGTACCCGTACCATCCACTACACCGTTGGCTTCGAGCAATTCCTGGACCTCTTCGTATTTATAGCGGCGGTTGCTCTCGATGACTGTATGTACGATGCGATAGTTCTTGACCACGGCATTGTTGTCAAGCTCGAAGATGACGCTGTAGGTAAGTTTTTCTTCGTTTGGACGGAGAGAGCAGATGAAATTACACAGACGCTCTGGCAGCATCGGAATGGTGCGATCTACGAGATAAACAGAAGTTGCACGCTTCACAGCCTCTTTGTCGATGATGCTTCCCTCGGTTACGTAGTGGGAGACATCGGCGATGTGTACACCCACCTGCCAATTGCCATTCTCCAACTGCTGGATGCTGAGGGCATCGTCGAAGTCCTTGGCATCCTTCGGGTCGATGGTGCAGGTGAACACCTTGCGGAAGTCCTCGCGCTCCTTGTAGTCTTGTTCGGTGATTTCGCCCGTAATCTTGTTGGCGGCATCCTCCACGTTCTTCGGATACTTGTATGGCAGACCGTATTGGGCGAGGATGGAATTCATCTCCACATCGTTGTCACCCGTTTGTCCGAGGATGTCTACCACCTCACCGATAGGACTCTTGTATTCACCGTCAGGCCACTCAGTGATCTTCACTACCGCCTTGTCGTCAGTCTTGCCTCCCTTGAGCTTGCGCTTCGGGATGATGATGTTGTGGGCGAAGACCGTACCTGGGGTTACGAGATAAGCTACATCTTTGTCAACCTTGAGTCTGCCAACGAAAGTATCCTTGGCACGTTCTAGAATCTTGTTGACTTGCGCCTCCTTGATGTGGTTCTTTCGACGCGCCAGGAAGGTGAACTCCACATGGTCGCCATTGAGAGCCCCCATGGAGTTGCGCTCCGAAACGAAGATAGGCGTCTCAGAGCCATCTGGGATAATCGAGTTTTTGCCGTTTGCTTTGCGCACGAACTTACCCTCCATCACCTGTACGCTCTGGTTGAGTCGATACGAGTTGTCACTTACTTTCACCAAGTAGTCGTCCCATGCCATTTCCTCCATGATGTCGATGGCCAGCATTTTGAGCGGATGCGTGGTGAGATGGAGGGAACGGAATATCTCTTTGAAGCTGAGCACTTCGCCCGGCCTCTCAGCAAAGAACTCCTGGAGCATCTCTGTGAGCTGCGCCTTGTTCATTCTCTTGCCACCTTTTTTACCTTTTCCCATAATTATAAAGATTAATAGTTTTTTAAGGCATAGACAATGCAAACGAGTGCAATGAAAGTTCGCTTTCAAATTACCGAATGCAGTTTACCTTGTGCAAAGAAACAAAAAAAAATGCAGATTTCAAACTTTCTAGCCATTTTTTTTTCGTTTTTTATTAAATATGTAATAAAAAGGACAATTGTTCCAATTTTTTTTCATAAGTTTGCAGCCGAAAAGAGAAGCGAGGTTATTTCGAGAAAATAGAAAACAGATGCAAGCAACGGAATTTGAGGGATTTTTTAAGGAAAACTATTCGAAAATATATTATTGGGCACTCAGCCTTCTTCATGATGAGGAGGCTGCGAGGGACATTGTGTCTGATAGTTTTGAATACCTTTTTACTCACAATTCTCATTTGCAAGCAAATGAAGCTTGTAATTACTTATTTGTTAGTGTTCGGCATCGCTGTACTGACTATTATCGCAAGCAAGCTGTTCATCAACGTTATTCCAATTATATAGCTTATACCTCCGAGACAGTTGAAGAAACCATGGGATTCTTGGAACATGAGGAACTGGTGGAGCAAATACTGAAACTTATGGAGTTTTTATCTCCGCGTACTCGTGATATTCTGGAAGCGCATTATTTAAAAGGGAAGAAGTATGGTGAGGTTGCAAAAGAATTTGGCATCAGCGAGAGTGCGGTCAAGAAGCACGTGATGCAAGCATTGAAGTTTTTCAGAGAAAAGTTGAACTCCAACAAAAAAAGTTAAAGATATGATTTCTCAAGTACCTTTAATCCCTAAAGAATCGCTTTATATATAATAAGAAATAGATAAAATGTCAGATAAAAAACGAGATAATGTAAACGAGATTGAGCAAAGCTCTATAGAGCAAATGATTACCGAAGCTCTGATGAGAGACAAGTTGGAGGCTCCTGACAGGAATGAGGAGTGGAATAAACTTGTCGCTCGCATGGTTGTGCCTACTGGCGATAGCGAAACAACTTCCCAGAATGAAATCCTAAAAGTGGGTCGTTTCTCCATTCGTACATTATGGATGACTATTGGTACTGTTGCAGCGATAGCTTTCATTATCTTTATGGTTTCTTTAAAATTGCAAAAGGCAACTCCAGATGCTCTCTATGAAGCAAGAAAACAAGTTGCTGAAATTGTAATTTTGGATAATCAGAATAATGAACGAGTGGTCGTGGACCATGAAATGACCTTACCTTCTTCTACGAAAGTAGAACGTCACACGGTGGTCGTGCCAGAAGGCAAGGATATGAAATTGACCTTGGCTGATGGCTCTCAAGTGTGGCTCAATGCCAATAGCCGTCTTACTTATCCAACAGTATTTAAAGGCAAGAATAGAGAGGTAGAATTGCAAGGGGAGGGATATTTTAAAGTGACTCATGATGTTCATCATCCTTTTATCGTAAAGACTAGCGACATGCAGACCTGCGTGTTGGGCACGGAGTTTAATATTGAAGCCTCTAACTCAAGCCATCCGCATGTTACCTTGGTGGAAGGAAAGGTTAAGGTGATGTCTTGCTTGGCATCTGAGAAGGGAACTCCGTCTGCAAGTAAGATCATCATGCCAGGAGAGGATGCGACGATGAATGAGAAAGGTGAAATCAAGGTCAGTCATGTTGATACAGACGATGTGGCATGTTGGAGGGATGGTATTCAGCTTTTTAATGATGCGTCTTTGCGGGAAATTGTCCTCCAACTAGGCAGTTGGTACAATGTGAATGTCGTTTGTCATGATGAAAAGTTACTAAATACGCATTTGCGTTACATGTATGATCGACGGAAAGGAATAGGAGAGGCATTAAAAATGCTGAATGAAATTTCAAATAATAAAGTAAAACTGCATAATAATACCATTTTGATAGAATAATCTAAGAAAATATAGATTATTTTAATTTTTAGGGTGCCCGATGTTACTCTTTGTCCGCTTTTATAGTAAAACATTATAAAAAGGACAAAGAGTTATGAACAAAAAACTTTTGATTTTGACAGTGGCAAGTATGCTGATGATGCCAATAGCCTCTTCGGCGTTTGCGATGCCACAAGTACAACAAGCCAAGGCTGCAAGTAATGCCAATGGCACTCAATTCTTCAAGGGAACCTTTGCGGAAGCTTTGGCAAAGGCGAAGAAGGAAAACAAAAAACTGATGGTGGATTGTTACACCCTTTGGTGCGGTCCATGCCGTTATATGGCCAAGAGTGTTTTCCCAGATGAGAACCTTGGTAAGTTTATGAACGAGAATTTTGTTTGTATACAGCTTGATATGGAGCATGGAGAAGGTCCGGAGCGTAACAAGGCTTTTAAGGTAAAGGCTTATCCTACCTTTATCTTTTTTGATGCCGATGGCAAGGAGATGAACCGCTTTGAGGGCATGGCGATGCAGGATGAGTTCCAAAAGCGTTGCGAGCGTATCTTGCAGGGTGAGGCTCCTATATCTAAAGAGGAGGCTCAAAAAGCTAAACAAGAGGAACAAGAACAGCAGACTACTGCGAAAGATACCATTATAGACGAGGGCAAGGGCGTGAATTTCATCAAGGGTTCGGAAGTTCGTTTTGCCGATGTCTTGGCGCAGGCTAAGCGTGAGAACAAGCGAGTACTCGTGGATTTCTGGGCTACTTGGTGTCACGCTTGTATGCAGATGAACAAGACAACCTTCCGTGATACACGTGTTGGAAACATGATGAATTATACTTTTGTCAACTATGCCGTGGATGTTGATCATGATGCCGATGCCAAGGAATTGGTGGAGAAATTCAAAGTCAAGGCATTCCCTACTTATCTGATTTTGAATCCTGATGGCACAGAGTACAACCGAATCGTGGGAAGTAACAACGTGGAAGGTTTGGCTAAGGCTTTGACCGATGCCTTGTTGGGTAAGGAGGATAGATATACCATGATGGAAAGAATGCAACAAGAGGCAGAAGCCAAGGCCAGAACAGAGCGCCAAGCCAACTTGACGGCTTCTCCTAAAGCGACTCCTAAGACTAAGGTGAAGTTCTTGGCAGGTACAGATGTCGAGAAAGGCATCAAGGTGGCAAAGGCCAAGAAGAAAAACTTAATGGTGTTCTTTACGGATGGCGATTATAAGTCGGAGTATGTGGAGAAATATTCTTTCAATGATGCAGCCATTGCCGACTATCTCAACAAGAACTTCCTTTGTATGTTTGTGGATGCCAAGAGCAAGCAAGGTGATGCTGTTGTGACCAAATACAACCTTTCCGAGAGTTTCCCTTCATACTTGCTTTTCAACAGCAAGGGCGAATGCAAGGGATGCGCAGGTGGAACCATGCGCTCCGTTGATATGATGAAGGAGAACTTTGATATGTATCTCAACTATGTTCCTAAAGAATAGGAAAGTGTTGGATAAAGCTATAAAATATCATTATAATGTCAGTCGAAAAAAGAAAAAATAAATAAAACGTTATGAGAGATTTAAAGTCAAGAGTGACCGCATTGGCGATGATTTCGTCGTTTATCTCTCCTCTCTCTCTGGTTAATAGTCAGGCAGCAGTGATTGGTGACCAACCGCTGCTTGCCAATGACTGGGCAGGAGAGCAGATGGCGAAGATAAAGGAGCAATCATCGTTGGTGGATGCATTTAAGAGAGTAGAGAAACTCACGGGATACAGAATCATGTATTCCTATGATGACGTGAAGAATTACAAGGCGCAGGCTATGCCTTCTTCCAAGGATATTCACAAGGCTTTGTCGCAAGTTTTGGGAAACCTTCCTTTGGACTTTACCATCAATGGCAAGTTTGTGTCCATTTCCAAGAAGGTTCCGCAGATTTCCAATATTTCCTTGTCTTCTGGAGTAAAGGAGGGGAAGACGGTCGTGTTGCAAGGTCAGGTTGTCGATATGAATGGCGACCCTCTGCCAGGTGTCACCGTGCAAGCTGGCAAGAATAGCAAGATTGCTACCGTAACCAACACCGATGGCTCCTTTGTGCTCCAGTTGAATCGTGGACGTGCTGTGAATGTCGATTTCTCTTACATTGGCATGAAGCCGGAACATTATATGTTCAAGTGTCAGGAAGATTTCCGCAACTTGGTCATCAAGATGAAGGATGATGCCTCTTCCTTGAAAGAGGTCGTGGTGACGGGTATGTTCAATAAGCGTCGTGAGACCTATACGGGCTCTGCCAAGACCGTTACCTCCAAGGACTTGAAGTTGGCTGGTAACTCCAATCTCTTGTCTTCGCTCTCTAATGTCGATCCTAGTTTCAATATCGTGACCAACGATTTGATAGGTAGTGACCCCAATAAGTTGCCAGACATCACCATGCGTGGCTCCACAGCCTTGGGCACGGATGTGAAGAGTATGCAAAACAATGCCAGCAACAAGGTGTCGAGCAACCTCCCTCTTTTTATCATGGACGGTTTTGAGGTGAGCTTGGAACGTTTCAACGACTTGGATGAGAACCAGGTGGAGAGCATCACCCTCTTGAAGGATGCTTCTGCCACGGCACTCTATGGTACTCGTGGTGCCAATGGTGTGGTGGTCATCACCACCAAGAAACCTGAGAGTGGTCGCCTGCGTGTTACTTACAAGGGAACCTTGACGGTAGAGGCACCAGACCTCACTGGCTACAACTTGATGAATGCCGATGAGAAGTTGAGATACGAGAAGTTGGCAGGCCTTTATACTGCCACCGATGATGTCAAAAAACAGCAGAGCCTTGACAATCTCTACAATGCTCGCATGATGAATGCCGCAAGGGGTATTGATACCTATTGGCTCAATTACCCTATCCATACAGGGGTAGGTCATAAGCATAGCTTGCGTGTAGAGGGTGGCGATGATGTGTTTCGCTATTCGGGCAACTTGCTTTACAACAACATCAATGGTGCAATGAAGGGTTCTGCCCGCAATACCTTTACGGGTGGCGTGTTCTTGTCTTACAAGTACAAGAACTTGACCTTCCAGAACGACTTGCAGATTTCTAGCAATACGTCCAAGAATTCCCCTTACGGTTCGTTCAGCGACTATACTTCTGTGAACCCTTATTATACTCCATTCGACTCGGATGGCAATTATGTCAAGAAGTTGGAGAGCAATACCTCATATCCTTCCTTGGGCTTAAACTCAGGTGTGACGGTCTATAATCCTCTCTACAATGCGATGTTGCCTCAGAAGAATGAGAGCAAATATACCTCCATCACCAATAACTTCGCCATCGAGTGGCATCTCAACGATGCTTTCTTCATGCGTGGTTCTTTGGGTGTAACCAGTGAGAAGAGTAGAAGCGATGTTTATGTGCCAGCAGAGAACACCGCCTTTGATGAGTATGCTACATCTGATTATGGACGTAAGGGTACTTATACTTACGGCACAGGTGAGAACAGTCAGTACGAACTGAACATCACTGCCAACTATTCCAAGACCTTTGCCGACTTGCATGCTCTCTATGTGGGCTTGGGCTATACCTTGGCGCAGACCAAGTATGAGGATTATTCTTTCCAGGCTGAAGGCATCACCAATAGCAACATGGCTTTCTTGGGTGCTGCCACGGCATATGCACAGGGTACTACCCCTTATGGCTATGAAAGTACGGTTCGCCGTGTGGGAGTGACGGGCAACTTCAACTATACATACGCCGACCGATATTTCGTGGATGGTACGTTCAAGACGGAAGGTTCATCCCAGTTTGGTAAGGACAATCGTTTTGCCCCATTCTTCAGTGTGGGCGCTGGTTGGAATATACATAACGAGAAGTTCCTCAAAGGCAACAATCTTATCAATGTGGCTCGTCTTCGCCTGAGCTATGGTACAAGCGGCTCGCAGTCATTCTCTCCTTATCAGGCTCTCACCAGCTACAAGAGCATTGATGGCTATAACTTCAATGGCTTGTATGGTGTCAAGTTGATGGGCATTGGTAACTCGGAACTGAAATGGCAGAAGACCAAGCAATGGAATGTGGGTCTTGATTTGGAACTCATTAAGAATCGTTTTGCGTTGAACTTCGATTTTTACAACAAGTTGACCGATGATTTGCTCTCTGATGTCAATCTGCCGACTTCTGCCGGTTTTAGCAGTTTCAAGGGCAACGTGGGACAGGTGGAGAACCGAGGCTTCGAGTTGGGAGCCAACGCCTATCTTATCCGTGACACCAAGAAGCAGTTGATTTGGTCTGTTGGCGGAACCATGATTCACAATGTCAATAAGATTAAGAAGATAAGCAACTATCTAGAATATTTGAATTCCTTGATGGAGAACGAAGAGGATGTAAATCCTAGTTTCATGTATAAGGAGGGTGAGAGCATCAATACGATATTCGCTGTCAGAAGTCAAGGTATCGACCCAAGCAATGGTAAGGAAATCTATGTGAAGAAAGACGGTTCGCTTACTTATGTTTGGGATAGCAAGGACAAGGTGGCTTGTGGTATCAATGAGCCAAAGTTCTTGGGTACATTCAATACACGCTTGCGTTATCAGGGATGGCAGCTGAGTGCCATTTTCAGCTACCGCTTCGGTGGACAGATATACAATAGCACCTTGGCAAGCAAGATTGAGAACAACTATCCTTACAACAACAGTGATAAGCGTGCCCTCTACGACCGTTGGAGTCCTGAGAATCCAAATGCTCGATACAAGGCTATCAATGACTTCTCCACCACATATGCTACAAGTCGTTTTGTGGAGGACGAGAATACTTTGCGTTTGAACACGCTTTCACTGAGTTACGACCTTCCAGTCTCTTGGCTCAAGAAGGTACATTTGCCATTTGAGTATGTATCTATAGCAGGCTATGCCGAGGACTTGTTGTATGTATCAAGCGTCAAGCGTGAGCGTGGTACCGACTATCCATATGCACGTACTTATACTTTCTCCTTGACTTTGAGATTCTAAAAGGATTATTAATGTAAAACAGAACATGATGAAAAAGACAATATATTCAATGTTGCTTCTCTTGGGAGCCGCCTCGTCGCTGACCAGTTGTAGCGATTGGTTGGATGTAAGTCCTAAGACAGAAGTGAGAGAGGGCGACTTGTTCTCTTCCGAGTCGGGTTATCGCAATGCGGTGTCTGGCGTTTATATACTCTTGGGGCAGAAGCCTCTTTATGGTGTGCAGGCTTCCATGTTTGTGCCAGAGTTCTTGGCGCATACCTGGACCACTCCTTCCGAGAGTACCAATGCCTCTGCCTTCTATTTGGCAAAGAACGATTATACTAATTCCAATGTGGAGACCACTTTGGATAACCTTTGGTCGAATTACTATAATGCGATAGCGCAGATCAACAATATCTTGACCAATCTGCAAGGCTCTTCTGTCAAATTCTCTGGCAACCAACGCCAGATGATGGAGGGAGAACTCTATGGCTTGCGTGCTTTCCTTCATCTGGACTTGATGAGATTTTACGGACCAGTTCCGGATGGTGCAGATGGCTCCAAGCTGTGCATCCCATACGTCAAGGAATTGACCACCGACGTGGCAAAGTTGAAGTCTGAGTCGTATGATGCGGTAAAGGCTGATATTTTAGCCGATTTAGACAAGGCGGAGAGTCTGCTTGCCACTTCTGACCCTATCGTAGAGACCAAGGCAAGTGCTGACGATCCAGACCGTTCTGACGATGCGGCTGATGCCGATGTAGATTTGAGTGAGAATGAAATCTATCGTCAGCTTCACTTCAACTATTGGGCTGTGATAGGAGCCAAGGCTCGCTATTATTATTGGATAGGTGACAAGGAGAAGGCGGTGGAATACGCCAAGAAGGTGATTGAGGCGAAGGACAAGGCTGGCAAGCAAGTGTTCTCGCTCTGCGATGAGGCTTACTACTCTGCTCATAGCAATGCCAACCTGACCATGAAGATGGAGCAACTCTATGGTGTCTATAACTCAAGTTATCAGGATGACATCTATCAAGCTTACTATTCCAAGGCCAATCCTCTCTTTACACAAAAGGAGGATTATGTGAAGACGGCTTATGAGTCAACGCTTTATCCTGATGATATCCGTTTCAAGGGAAGCCGTTATTGGAAAACTCAGATGGCGGACAATGCTACAGTGTCGGAGTATCATTTCCTCAAATATACTTATAATGGTTCTTGGTATGGTTACAACACAGTACCTGTGATGCGCCTGAGCGAGATGTACTTCATCTTGTTTGAGGATGCTTCGTTGAGCGAGATGAAACCATACTTTGCCACATGGCGACTTGCTCGTGGATTGGATGCTTCGCTCGACGAGACATTGACCAGCGAGTCGGCTGTCATCTCTCGCATGGAGAAGGAATGGCGCAAGGAGTTCATGGGTGAGGGACAGATGTTCTTCTTCTACAAGAAGCATAACTATTCCGCTTATTCATGGCCTACGAGCTATACGGTTCCAGCAGGAGCTTATCAACTACCTAAGCCAAAGAGCCAGTCCATGTACGAGTAATCTTACAACTCTCAAAAAGTTATGTTTCAATCAAAAATGAAGTTTTAAACATGAAGAAATATATATTTATTGTCATGGCGGCCTTGGGTATATTGACCTTGGCTTCCTGCTCGGAGAACGAGCCAATGGCATACGAGGGGCAACCAGCCTTGTATTTCGCAAATGATGACATCAACTTCTCTTTCTTCTATGCGGAAAATGCAGGGGATAGAAGTTCGGTCGATATTACGGTACATGCAATGGGACCTGTCTCTGACGTGAATAGAACCTTTACGCTTTATCAGGAGAACGCTGGCGAGGCTGATGCCGCCCAGGCTGGTGTGCATTACCTGGGCTTCGACACCGACGAGATGAAGCAAGCGATGGTGATTCCTGCTGGTAAGAGTGAGGTAAAGTTGCCTATCGTCTTATTAAAGGACAATAGCTTGGACACACAGACCGTGAAGTTGAAGATAGGCATCCGTCCTAATGAGAATTTCGGCATGGGTGTTGTGGAGAAGGATAGTACTGTGATTTCTTTCTCTTCTCAGGCGATGAAACCTACCAATTGGAAAGACTGGTATTATGCCTTCGGTTCTAGTTGGGGTACGGTCAAGATGCGTTTCATCATAGATGTCACGGGCATTACCAACTTCGACCAAGTGCCGGATGATTATGATTATCTCATCTATCTGAATGGCAAGTTGAAGTCCAAGATGTTTGAGTATAATTCCACCCACGACCAACCATTGCAAGAAGCAGATGGTACGTTAGTAGAATTTGAGAATCCTTATATTTGGGAATAGCCTCTGGGCATTCGTAAGTCCAGAGCGTTCATAAAATATGGATAATAACTTAAAGTTTAGAAGATTATGACAAACAAAAGAATAACAAAAGGGTTGCTCTGCTTGTCGATGGCGTTGGGGCTGTTTGCCAGTTGCTATGAGGACAAGGGTAACTACGACTATATTTCCGAGGATGATGCCGCTGGTGTTGTCTTAGGTTCCTTGGAAGGTGCTACCGTCAAGGCCAACGAGGTATTGAAGATAGAGCCTCAGATGAAAGGTGGAGAGGGAGACAACTTCTCTTACCTTTGGTACACCCTTTCGAGCGGTTCCTACAATGTGAAGAAGGACACCTTGTCGCAAGAGCGTGAGTTGAATGTACCTATCAACCTGAAGGAGGGTAAATATACCTTATATTATCAGGTGACCAATAAGTCGAATGGTGTTTTTCGTTCCGTTGAGGCTCCTCTCACCGTGACAGCTACTGATATTACGAGTGGTTGGTATGTGATGAAGGAGATCTCGGGTGGCACCGATTTCGATTACTATTCTCTTGATGGCAAGAAAACAGTCAATGATTTCTTGACATCTTCCCTGGGAATGGAACCTATGAAGGGTTCTCCTGTCGGGATGGTTTTTCTCGATGCTTCCTATAGTCATGAGGAGGAAGGTGCTGATGGCAAGGTTACCAAGGAGACGGGACTCTCTGCTTTTCACATCATGTCAAGTCAAGACTTCATTACCTTGAATGGTAGTGATTTCAGCTTGTTGAAGAACTTGCAGCAGGAATTCTACGAGACTCCATCTAACATCAACTTCAGCCATCTCTTTATAGACTCTTCTTTGCGTGATCAAGGATACACTACAGACTACTGCTATTTGATCAACAATGGTAAAGTTCATACAATGGGCTCAGAGATAGGTAAGTGGGGATACCAAGGAGCAGGCGACTATGAGCTATACCCAACATTAGTGCTAGGCTACTTCGGCGAGTTTGCTTATGATATGAAGAACCAGATGATCGTAAACTGTAGTACGGATGGAGAGGTTTCAAATGCCCAAACTTTCTTTGGCAGTGACTTTACGGATTTCAAGGATAAAGATATGCAAGTATCTGCAGTCGTTCCACATATCGGCGGATTCTCCGCGGAATTCTATGTCGTGGCAAAGAGCGGCGAGGACGGAAAGTATTATGTGGCGGATGTCTCTACCTTCCCTCCTTATGTCTATCAGGCAGAGTTCTATGAGTATGCGGCTGACAGTCCTTTGAACCAAGCCAAGATTGTTGCTTCGCCTCAGACAGCCTCTGTCATCTATTATGCCGTGGATAATAAATTGTATATGCACAAGGTAACTACAAGTGAGGACACGGTTGTGAAGACTTTCGCCGAAGGCGAGAACATCTCGTTTATCAAGAACTTTACGGGTACAGATAAGGATGGTGAAAGTTTCAACAATATCGTGGTTGTCACCAATACGACCACAGGGTATCAGGTTTATCAATTCCCTATGGTGGGTTCCGCAGGTGAGTTGAAGACAGACGTGTCTCCATCTATGAGTGGTACAGGAAAAGCATCTTACTTGATGTTTAGACAAGAATAAATTTGCTCAACGTAAGTTGATTGCATCAAACGAATGGCAAATGTGGGGTGTGACTTATGGCACACCCCCTTGCCTTTTCAGTCAAGTATCGTGCTTGTTGAAGCATCTTTCCTTGCTAAAGATGTTACAATGCTGTTACAACTTGCATTATCCTTCATAAATATTTCGAGAAATGCGGAAATCTTATTAAATTTGCAAACGAAATGTAACAATTATTTCCGTATAACAGAAACATTTATGAGTACAAGTCAATATCTTGTGATATTTTTTCAGATTCTAGGCTCTCTGGCCTTGCTTATCTATGGTATGAAAGTGATGAGCGAGGCATTGCAGAAGATGGCAGGATCGCAGTTACGACACATCCTTGGGGCGATGACCACCAATCGTTTTACGGGCATGCTCACAGGTACTTTCATTACCTGCGCCGTGCAGAGTTCCTCTGCCACCACCGTGATGACGGTTTCCTTTGTCAACGCAGGACTTCTCACCTTGGCACAGGCCATCTCGGTTATCATGGGTGCCAACATCGGTACTACGCTCACGGCATGGATTATGTCGCTCGGCTATAATGTCGATTTGACCATTGTCGTCTTCCCGGCTTTCTTCTTGGGCATCATGCTGATATATAGCAAGAAGCGCCGTTATTTCGGAGATTTCCTCTTCGGTATCGCTTTCCTCTTTTTCGCCCTCGTCTTGTTGAGTGGCGCAGGAAAGGCCCTCGACTTGGAACACAATCCTTCTGTCATCGACTTCTTCAGTTCCTTTGATACAAAGAGTCACCTCACGATTATCATCTTCCTCTTGATCGGTACGGTCATCACCTGCATCGTGCAGAGTTCTGCTGCTGTGATGGCGATAACCATCTTGCTCTGTTCCACAGGTGTGCTTCCTATCTACTTAGGCATTGCCTTGGTGATGGGCGAGAACATCGGAACCACCGCTACCGCCAACCTCGCCGCCTTGGGTGCCAACGCCCAGGCTCGTCGTGCAGCCTTGGCTCATTTGGTGTTCAACGTGTTTGGTGTGGTATGGGTGCTCTGCCTGTTCTATCCGTTTGTGGATATGGTCTGCTCGTTTGTGGGCTACGACCCGGATGGCAACATGACGACGGCTCAGAAGGCGACGATGCTCCCTATCGTCTTGGCGATGTTCCACACCTGCTTCAATGTCTGCAACACGGGCGTGCTCATCTGGTTTATTCCTCAGATAGAGAAGATAGTTTGCAAGCTCATCAAGCCTAAGACCGACAAGGATGACGAGGATTTCCGCCTGCGCTTTATCCAAACGGGTATCATGAAAACCCCTGAGCTCTCTGTCTTTGAGGCACAGAAGGAGATAAGCAGTTTTGGCGAACGCATCCAGCGTATGTTCGGCATGGTGAGAGAACTCTTGGAAACCACAGACGAGAAAGGCTTTGGCAAGTTGTATGAGCGTATCGTGAAATATGAGGGTATCTCAGATAACATGGAGATAGAGATAGCCAAGTATCTCGACCAGGTGAGCGATGCCCATCTGAGCGATGACACCAAGGCGAAGATTCGTGCCATGCTTCGTGAGATTTCCGAGATAGAGAGCATCGGTGACAGTTGCTATAATATCGCCCGAACCATCAAGCGCAAGGTGGATAACAAGGAGGAATTCACTGACAAGCAGCATGAGAACATCCACCAGATGTTTAAGTTGGTCGATGAGGCTTTGACGCAGATGAACTTCATGTTTACCCACGACCGCCAGACGCTTGATATGAATCGTACATTCAATATAGAGACGGAAATCAACAACTATCGTTCGCAGTTGCGCAACCAGAACATAGACGATGTGGATAACCACCTCTATGCATACGGCATAGGAACGATGTACATGGATGTTATCCAAGAGTGTGAAAAACTCGGCGACTATGTGGTCAATGTTGCCGAAGCTCGAATGGGGAAAAGATAAACTATAAGACCAAGTCTTCGTATATAACATCGTATATGGCATGATATATAACAAGTCTTGGCTTCAAGTATAAAAAGTCTTCTGAGATACTAGTTGTTGTCTTCAGAAGACCTAGTATGTTAAGCCGCACAACAGCTGATATGCAATCGCACATCAGCTGTTGTGCGGTTGCACATCAACTGTTGTGCGCTCGTCGTTCAGTTGTTGTGCGATGATAGAATTTCTGTTAGTTCCTTCATTCCGTCAGATGCACCCTTCATGATATGCTCTATCTTGTAATATCCATTGGTGTTGACTGCACCAGGGTCTATCAGATAGATAGGGATATGGGGCTTGGTGTAGGAAATCAAGCCGGCGGCAGGATATACGTTGAGCGATGTGCCGATGATTACGAAGATGTCGGCTTGCTGTACAGCCTCGGCTGCAGGCTCGATCATCGGAACGCTCTCGCCGAAGAATACGATGAATGGGCGTAGCAAGCTGCCGTCGCCAGCCTTGGTGCCAGGTTTCACCTCGCAATCATCCTCAGGCAACTCCTTGATGTAGCGATAATCGTATGGATTGTTGGAGGAGCACACCTTCGAGAGCTCGCCATGTAGGTGGATGACGTTCTTGGAACCCGCCTTCTCGTGCAGGTTGTCCACGTTCTGCGTGATAACCGTCACGTCGAAATCCTTCTCCAGTTCCTTGATAAGCTTGTGTCCCTCGTTGGGCTGAGCGGCATAGAGCTTATGGCGTAACATGTTGTAGAAGTTGGTTACTAGGGTAGGGTCTTTTTCCCATCCCTCATGGGTTGCTATCTGTTCCACTGGATAGTTCTCCCATAAGCCATCGTTGCCGCGGAAAGTCTTGAATCCACTCTCCACCGACATGCCGGCACCGGTTAAAAATACAAGTTTCTTCATCTTATCACGTTTTATTTGACAATAATTTCTGCTTCTTACTATTAAGAATGCACAAATTTAGTAATTTTTCTTCAAATAGCATCGTTATCACCAAGAAAAATGTTATCTTTGCACTCGTTTTAAAGACAAATTCAGATTATTAATACAAAGTTATAGATAAATTTATGGATAAAGTAAGTTATGCTTTAGGCATCGGCATCGGTCGCCAGTTGGCTTCTATGGGTGCGGAGAGTTTGAATATTGATGATTTCGCACAGGCTGTAAAGGATGCCATCGCTGGTAAGCTCCAGCTCGATGAGCAGGAGGCTCAGCAGTTGGTGCAGAATTTCTTTGCAGAGCAGGAGGCTAAGGCTCAGGCTGCGGCTGCCGAGAAGGGCAAGGTTGCCAAGGAGGCAGGAGAGAAGTTCCTCGCTGAGAATGGTAAGAAGGAAGGTGTCATCACCACCAAGAGTGGTTTGCAATATCAGGTGTTGCGTGAGGGCAACGGCAAGGCTCCTAAGGCTACCGACCAGGTGGAGTGCCACTACGAGGGTACGCTCATCGACGGTACCAAGTTTGATAGCTCTTACGACCGTGGTCAGACAGCTACTTTCCCATTGAACCAGGTAATCGCTGGTTGGACAGAGGGTCTTCAGTTGATGACCGAGGGTGCCAAGTATCGTTTCTTCATCCCTTACCAGTTGGGGTATGGCGAGCGTGGCGCAGGTGCGTCTATCCCTCCATTCTCAGCCTTGATTTTCGATGTAGAGCTCGTGGCTGTCAAGTAATGAGCCCCTTCTATCGCTTCATTTAATTTAAGAAACAAAGAATAAAACATAAAGAAAAGGAAATGAAAAAGTTATTTTTCGGAGCCCTCGTGGCTTGTGTTGCTGCTACATTCGTAGCTTGCGGCAATTCTACTCCTAAGGCTGACCTCAAGAGCGACGTTGATACCTTGAGCTATGCCATGGGTATGTCTCAGACTCAGGGTCTGAAGGAGTTCATGGTGGAGCGCATGGGCGTAGACACTGCTTATATGGACGACTTCATCAAGGGTCTTAACGATGGTGCCAACGCTGGTGACGACAAGAAGAAGGCTGCCTACTATGCAGGTATCCAGATTGGTCAGCAGATTTCTAACCAGATGGTTAAGGGTATCAATCACGAGGTGTTCGGTGAGGATTCTACCAAGACTATCTCTTTGAAGAACTTCATGGCAGGTTTCATCACTGGTACTACAGGCAAGAAGGGCTTGATGACAGTGGAGCAGGCTGCTCAGGTGGCTCAGACCAAGATGATGGCCATCAAGGCTAAGAACATGGAGAAGGAGTATGGTCCTAACAAGGTGGCTGGTGAGAAGTTCCTCGCTGCCAACAAGAAGAAGCCAGGAGTGGTAACTCTTCCTTCAGGTATTCAGTACAAGGTCATCAAGGAGGGTAATGGTCCTATGCCTAAGGATACTTCTCTCGTAAAGGTAAACTACGAGGGTAAGACCATCGACGGCAAGGTATTCGACTCTTCGTTCAAGCGTGGTCAGGCAGTAGACTTGCGTGCCAACCAGGTTATCAAGGGTTGGACCGAGGCTTTGGTTCACATGCCAGCAGGTTCTGTTTGGGAGGTTTACATTCCTCAGCAGTTGGCTTACGGCGATCGTGAGCAGGGTCAGATCAAGCCATTCTCTGTATTGATCTTCAAGATTGAGTTGATTTCAGTAGGTGGCAAGTAATTTTTTGTGGGAACTCATTAAGAGAGGACTTATAAATAATGAAGAAGATATTAATGACAGCACTCGTCCTCGTGGCGAGTGCTTCTTTGTTTACGGCTAGTGCTGTAAACAAGAACAAGGGCAAGAAGGCTGCTACCCCTATAGAGTTGAAAACGTCAGCCGATTCTTTGAGTTATGCCGCAGGCATGAATGCTACTCAGGGTTTGATTCCTTTCATCCAGCAGAGCTATCAGGTAGACACTGCGTATATGGAGAATTTCCTGCGTGGTTACAAGGATGCGCTTGCCATGGGCATAAACCCTCGTACGGTAGCCTACTCTGCCGGCATGGAAGTAGCCAAGATGGTGGAGCAGCGTGTGTTCCCTAGTACGAAAGAGGCTTTGAAGAATACGCATGATTCTATCGGTCATGCCATGTTCCAGAATGGTTTTATCGCAGCATTGGCGAGCGATACAACTTTCTTCTCAGCTAAGGCTGCTGAGAACTATCAGAAGGAGGCCTTGGCTGGTGCAGGAGAAAAGTTCCTCGCCGAGAACGCCAAGAAGCCAGGTGTCAAGGTGTTGCCTAGCGGTTTGCAATACAAAGTGATTACCGAGGGTCATGGCGAGGTGCCAAAGGCTAGCGACGAGGTAGAGGTTATCTATGAGGGGTGCTTGATTGACGGCACTGTGTTTGATTCTACATCCAAGCATGGCTCCAAGACGGATAAGTTCCGTGCCAATGGCTTGATTAAGGGTTGGACAGAGGCTCTCACCACCATGCCTGTAGGCAGCAAGTGGCAACTCTACATCCCTTACGAGTTGGCATATGGTGAGCGTCGTGCAGGACAGATTCCTCCTTATTCTACATTGGTGTTCGATTTGGAGCTTGTGAGCATCGTCAAGCCAGAGGCTAAACCAGTTGAGCCAGCAGGTGAATTGAAGGAGAATGTTGCTGTAGGTTCCAACCAAAAGACCGCAGCCAAGACTTCTGCTGCAGCTGCAAAGAAAGGCGGCAAAAGCAAGGCGAATGCGAAGAAAAAGTAGCACTTAGACCTACGGAAACGTTAAAATCAGTATAAAATACTATCTAAATGCACGATTATTGCAAATTAATCGTGCATTTTGTTGTTTGTTCCGATTGTTTTTATTAATTTTGCTATCTGGTATAGCGTGTACCTTAATAAATAGCAACAATATAAAACATAACGAAATGGAGAAAATTGACAATCTTGACAGAAAGATTCTCGGCATACTCTCAAAGAATGCCCGTATTCCTTTCAAAGACGTAGCCGCAGAATGTGGCGTGTCTCGTGCTGCCATCCATCAGCGTGTGCAACATCTCATGGAGGATGGTTTCATCACAGGTAGTGGTTTCGATGTAAACCCTAAGAGCCTAGGTTATTCTACATGCACCTATGTAGGCCTCAATCTGGAGCGTGGCAACATGTACAAGAAGGTAGTGGAGCGACTCCAGAATATCCCAGAAATCGTGGAGTGCCACTTCACCACAGGTTCCTACACCATGCTCATCAAGCTCTATGCCCGTGACAACGAGCAGCTCATGGACTTGCTCAACAACAAGCTCCAGGCTATCCCTGGCGTGGTTTCCACCGAGACGCTCATCTCTTTGGAGCAGAGCATCAAGCGTGAGATTCCTGTTATCTTGGAAGACGAATAAGGACTTTCTGAAATAGATTCTTTTTATTTGATTTGAAACTGAAACAAATGGAAACATTTGACTTGGAGGCTCACCTGCAAGGTGCGTACTCCGTATTTCCCGAAGCGAAGCATCTGCCTGTCATTGGTCTCACAGCCAACTATGAGGGCATCGACGCTACGCTTCGCGATTGTTATTACAAGCAGGTGATAGCGGCAGGTGGCACGCCTGTCATTATCCCTCCGGTAGCCGATGCCAGCGTCATCGTCAATACATTGCAGCATTTGGATGGATTGATCTTGACGGGTGGCGGCGACCACAATCCCTTATGGATGGGTGAGGAACCTTCGCCTCGCCTGCACAACATCAACCAGGAGCGAGACGCTGCCGAACTGATGATTACCCGACTGGCTTACAATCGACAGATTCCGATGCTGGGCATTTGCCGAGGCATCCAGACGCTTGCCATCGCCTTGGGTGGAAAAGTGTATCAAGACATCAAGCAGCAAGTGAAGCATAGTCAGGATGCCGACCGTTCGGAGCCTACCCATAGCGTGGAACTCAAGAAGGATTCCACCTTATTTAATATATATGGAAAGGAGAGGATATTGGTCAACTCGTTTCACCATCAGGCGGTGAGCGAGCCGGGCAAGCACATGCGCACCATCGCCAAGTCGGCAGATGGAATCATCGAGGCCATCGAGAGCTGCGAGTACAAGCAGATATTGGGCGTACAGTGGCATCCTGAGTGGTTGGGAGAGGAAGGACGCAAGATGTTCCAGTGGCTGGTCAACCAGGCTGGCAACTTCTATGCTGCCAAGCAGTTGCACAAGCGCATCCTTACCCTCGATACCCACTGCGACACGCCGATGTTCTTCCCACAGGGCATCAAGTTCGATCATCGCGACCCTCGCATCCTCGTAGACTTGCACAAGATGACCGATGGCCGCCAAGACGCCACCACCATGGTGGCTTATCTGCCACAGCCCAAGATGGGCGAGAGCTTCAGCAGCAAGGTGGCTTTCCCCGTGGATGGACCTACGCAGTATGCCGACCTTATCTTCGACAAGATAGAGGACATCGTGAGCAAGAACAGTGCCTATCTCAGCATAGCTCGTACACCTGCCGACCTTTACAGCGACAAGCGCAACGGCAGGAAAAGCATCATGCTCGGTATCGAGAACGGTCTAGCCTTGGGACACGACCTAGCCAACGTGAAGCACTTTGCCCAGCGAGGCATCGTATACATCACCCTTTGCCACAATGGCGACAACGACATCTGCGACAGTGCCCGTGGCTGCAACACCCACAATGGCGTGAGCAGCTTCGGCGAGAAAGTCATCAAGGAGATGAATCGTCTGGGCATCATGGTAGACTTGAGCCATGGCGGCGAGAAGAGTTTCTACGATGCCTTGGAGATAAGCGAGACACCTATCGTGTGCAGCCATAGCAGCAGCCGTGCGCTCTGCGACGTGCCTCGCAACCTAACCGACGATCAGATGCGTGCCCTCGCAGCCAAGGGAGGTGTGGCTCACACCACTCTCTATCACGGATTCCTGCGTAAGGAGGGGGAGGCAGACATCATGGATGCCATCGCTCATCTGGAGCATGCCATCGACGTGATGGGCATCGACCATGTGGGATTGGGAACCGATTTCGACGGCGATGGTGGCATACGTGGTCTTGCCGATTCTTCAGAGCTCATCAACTTCACCCTTCAGCTCATGCGCCGCAAGTATAGCGAGCAAGACATCGCCAAGATATGGGGTGGCAACTGGCTCAGAGTGATGACGCAGGTGCAGAACTTTAAACATTAATGTTATGACGAAGAAAATGAAGATAATATTGGGCGTGGTGGTAGCTGCCGGTTTGGTGGCGGGTGCCATCAGCTATAAGAATGCCAGCCATGCAAGCTCGCCAGAGACGGAAGAGGTGGAGGAAGCGGAGAAGCTGAATCCAGTAGGTCCTGCCTTCAATGCCGACTCGGCAATGGTGTATTGTGCGGCGCAATGCGACTTCGGTCCTCGCACCATGAACAGCGAGGCGCACGATAAGTGTGGCGAATGGATTGTGAAAAAGTTCAAGCAGTTTGGCTGCGAGGTGGAGACCCAGAAGGCTGACCTCAAGGGCTACGATGGCACAGTGTTGAAGAATACCAACATCATCGCTCGTTACAATCCAAAGGCTGCTACTCGCATCCTCCTTTGCGCTCACTGGGATAGTAGACCTTGGGCAGACAATGACCCAGACAGCACCAACTGGCACAAGCCAGTGATGGCTGCCAATGATGGAGCCAGCGGTGTGGCTGTGATGTTGGAAGTCGCCCGACAATTACAGGCAGATAAGAAATTGAATCCTAATATCGGTGTAGATTTCGTTTGCTTCGATACCGAAGACTGGGGAACGCCTCAGTGGGCCAACGTACAAGACGATGGCGATACGTGGGCGCTCGGTGCTCAGTATTGGAGTGAGAACAAGCCAGAGGGATACAATCCACGTTTCGGCATTCTTCTCGACATGGTGGGTGGACAAGGTGCCAAGTTCTATCGTGAGGGCATGTCGATGCAGTATGCCGGCGGTATCGTGAAGAAGGTATGGGCTGCGGCTCGCCAGGCCGGTTTTGGCTCTTACTTCCCAAAGAGCGATGGCGGTATGATAACTGACGACCATATCCCTGTCAACGAGAAGGCTAAGATTCCTACCGTTGATGTCATCGCCTACTATCCAGACTGCCAACAGAGCAGCTTCGGTCCTACTTGGCATACGGTGAGCGATGATATGGCTCACCTCGACAAGAACGTATTGAAGGCTGTCGGCCAGACAATGATACAGGTATTGTATACAGAAGAATAAAACCAAGAACTCGCAAAC
>DJSH01000086.1:0-3242 GCA_002440225.1 Candidatus Segatella violae | reverse complement strand
GTTTGCGAGTTCTTGGTTTTATATCTGTCCCGATTCTACTTGTCTCACAACTCTCTCTGTCAATCTATCCACGCCATTCGGGTCATACTTCTTGTTGAGGCTGGCACCGAAGAGGGAGGCGAAAGCTTGGTAGAAGCCAGCTCGGATAGGACCGAGGAAGGCCTGGATGAGGTGATAGGACGAAGAGTTGCACTCACGATACACCAGTTTGATGCAGAGCTTGCCCTGGGCGTAGGTAAGTTTCTTCATGCGAGGGGTATAGGTTTTCTTGATGTCTTTTTCCACCAGTTTCATGTGAGCGTCCTTCGCTTTCTTGTTAGGCAGGGTCTCCAAGTAATCACCCGTCTCGATGATGATCTTTCTCACCTCCTTGGCTATCGGCAACACCTTCTTGATGTTGTATACCAGTCGGTTATAAGCCATTCTTTCCTTGGCGTTCTTGAACTCAGGTTGTGGATATACGTACACGTTGTTCACCTGTACGTATTGTATGCTGTCTTTATCGTAGAGCACCTTACCCACTTTCACCATTGGCTCGAAGGTTGGTGAGTCCATGTCCACCTCGCGGTCCTCTGGATTCACGTCGTCGTTTTGTGCCATTGTCTGCATGGTAAAGCCGATGAGCATTGCCAGCAGGAAAAATATCTTCTGTTTCATCTTTTGCGCTATATATAATAAGGTATAGAATACCTTTGTTTCTTATCTAGGCGCAAAATTACAGATTATTTCCCATTTAAAGAAAGAATATCACAATTTTCTTGTTCTTTTTCAGATATTCTGTGTAACTTTGTGGAAAATCTTAATTAAGGAATCTAAAGATGAAGCACAGGTGGCTGATATTGATATTCTTGTTGAAACTGTTTTTTCTAGACAGTTCCCAGTCCCTTTATGCCCAATCTCCAAGACCAGATTCTGTTGCCAATAATCTTGTAACCATACCTTGGCGGCAGTTGTTGCAGGACATCTCAGAACAAGAAGACATCGAAAGTGACAACTGGGAAGACTATGAGCAGGAACTGGAGGATATTGCCCAGCACCCCATCAACTTGAACACCGCTACCCGCGAGGATTTGGAACGATTGCCTTTCCTTTCTGCTTCGCAAGTGGAAGAACTCATGGACTATCGCCGTCGATATGGCATGATGAGAAGTATGGGTGAGTTGGCGATGATAAAGAACATCGGTTGGGTGGAGCGGCAGTTGCTCGTCCATTTTGCCTATGTGGGAGAGGTGCAACAAGCTGGATTTCCAAGCCTGAAAAATATCGCCCGGTATGGCAAGAATGAGGTGATGGGGATGTTGAAGGTGCCTTTCTATGAGCGCAAGGGCGATGCGAAAGATATTGCCAATGGCTATATGGGGTATAAGTATAAGCATGGACTGCGCTATCAGTTTCGCTATGGCGACTATGTGAAGCTAGGATTCCTCGGTGCACAGGATGCAGGCGAGCCTTTTGGCTCGGGCAAGAACAATCTGGGCTATGATTTCTATAGTTTCTACCTGCAAGTGAGAAAACTTGGCAGATGGAAGAATATCACTATCGGGCGATACCGATTGCACGAGGGCATGGGATTGATTCTCAACAACAACTTTGGCTTCGGCAAGCTCTCCTTGCTCTCCTCCCTGGGACGAAACTCGAATGCCATTCGGGTGCATTCCTCTCGTTCCTCAGCCAATTATCTGCAAGGTGCTGCTGCCACCTATTCCATCACGAAACACCTCGACCTCACCGCCTTTGTTTCTTATCGCAAGATTGATGCCACGCTCTCGTCCACATCGGGTGGCATCAAGACCATCTTGAAGACCGGTCTGCATCGCACCCAAAAGGAGATAGAGAAGCAAGATGTTGCCTCCAATACCCTCGTTGGCGGCAATATCAATTATCGAAGGAATGGCTGGCATGTAGGAACCACCGCCTTCTATACCTCCTTCTCCCTTCCGCTTACCCCCGACAATACCCGTTTGTATAAGCGTTTCGCTCCACAAGGTGATAAGTTTTGGAATGCAAGCGTAGATTATGGCTACGTTTCCCATCGCTGGACGATAGCCGGTGAGACGGCTACGGGTGATTGTGGAGCCGTCGCCACCATCAACTCGGTCTCATATCTCTTCTCCGATAAGTTTTCGCTCACGGCATTGCAACGTTTCTATCCTGTCCGCTATTACTCCCTCTTCAGCAATACCTTCAGTGAGGGGAGCGAGGCGCAGGATGAGAGCGGTGCTTACCTCGGCTTCACTTGGAGTCCTTGGCAGCGCTGGAGCATCACAGCCTATAGCGACTTCGCCTATTTCGCCTGGCCTAAGTATCTCACCAAGGAGAGCACCAAGAGTTGGGACAACATGATGAGCATCCTCTTCCAACCATCCCGTATCTTGACGCTAGGTGGAAGAATGCGCTATAAGCAGAAGGCAGGAGTCACTACCGAGCGTCTTCGTTTTTTTGCCAGTATTGTACAGAAAAATTGGAATGCTCGCACGAGTTTCGACTATACTTCGACCAATAAAGGTGAGGGAAGCCGAGGCTGGATGCTCGGCGAAGACTTGGGTTATCAATGGCGATGGCTGAGGCTGGCTGGTCATTTCGCCTATTTCCATACGCAGAGTTACGACAGTCGCATCTATGCCTATGAGCCGGGCTTGCTCTATCAGATGAACTTCGGCAGTTATTATGGCAAGGGCATCCGCTATGCGTTGGTGATGCGTTCGCAGCTGGGCAAGCATCTGCTCGTGCTGGCCAAGCTTGGCACCACCGATTATTTCGACCGCAACCACATCTCCAGCGGCTTGCAAGAGATAGCCAGCTCGCATCAAACCGACGTGGAGGTGCAGGTGAAGTGGAAATGGTGAGAGACAAGAAGAAAACATGCCGAAGATGCAAGAAAAACAGAAAACTTTCGTTTATACTAAAAAGATAGAGTGATTATCATGAAGATATGGATCGTAATTCCTTGTTACAATGAGGAAGAAGTGCTGCCGAAGACGCTCCAGGTGCTCGGCTCTCTCAGACAGAAGATTAAGGCCGATACTGACGCCGACACGCAACTGATGCTTGTCGACGATGGGAGCCGTGACCATACTTGGCAGCTCATCACCGATGCCGCCAACCAGCACACTTACGTGCATGGTATCAAACTCTCCCACAACCGTGGGCATCAGAATGCGCTCTGGGCAGGAATGGAGGCTGCGGTGGATCATTGCGATGCGATGGTGAGCATCGATGCCGACCTACAGGATGATGAGAAT
>DJSH01000047.1:48364-59273 GCA_002440225.1 Candidatus Segatella violae | reverse complement strand
CTCAACAATGGACTGTTGAGTACTGGCATCATCTGCCCGATGGCAGGATCCATCTGGTTGATATGACTTACCAAGAGGAAGAAACCCGAAAGCAAGAATCCGAATACCATTACGATGCGGATTCGGAATTGCATCACGATGCTGATGAGCATCACAAACCATGCCACAGTCAACATACTCTCATATCCATTCGACATCGGAACATTGCCACTGATAATCCATCTTAAAGCCAAACCGAAGGTCAATGCTAAGAAGGATATGCAGAGCAAGATAGGCAAGGCTATATCCAAAGCCTTCACTTGGCGATTCTTCGTCATGCGATAGATGGTATAGACCAGGGCGATGAAACCTAACGTCAAGTTCACCATGAAGAGAATGGTGGCGAATGGGAAAGCGTTGTTGATACGCTCTGCCTTGTATTGAGTCTTACTTGGCAGCGAGTTGCCGCTGCTTACTTCTTGATACTTCTTCATTTTGTCGAAGAATATGTTCACACGGTCGATGTTTCCCGCTTTCACGTCACCATAGAGCAATGAGAACACATTCTTGATATAGAGCGCGTGCTGATGCTCCACGGCAAGTGGCAACTTATCTACCGGTGAAAACCAAGTAGTGGTGCCCGCCTTGATGAAAGGATGGTCCTTGGTAGCTTTCACGTTCTTGGTAAATGTATAAGGCAATACCTTCAGCGAGATGCCTTGGCGCAGTTCCATGATGATTTGTATCTTGCCGTCGATGTCGGCTGCTTGCTGGTGGAACTTGTCCTGCTGTCCGTTGTAATATTCCTGAACATACTGTCCGATGGTATAGCCACCCATATCCCGATTGAAGAAACTATTCAATGCGGCGTAATCCGGCAAGTTCATTGCAGTCTTCATCTCGCCGTTCTTGATTTTGATGAAAGGCTCGTTAGCCCATACATCTCCATAGAATACCCAGCCCGTGAGAACCTGTTCGGCTGTCAAGCCTTGATAACTGCGAGAGCCATATATTTTCTTGCAAAAGTCGAGGGCAAAAGTCTGTACCGGACAAATGCGGTCGTTGTAGAGGATGTTGAGTTCACCAAACTTCTCGGCAGTTTCCTTAGGGAGTACAGCGTTCTGAAGATTCTCGGAAGAAGATTCAGCCTTTGCTGTCTGAACATTGCCAAGACTGAGGATAATGGCTATCATCAAGGCACCCTTCTTCAGCAACGGACTCTTCAATAGTTTGCGGTATCCGCCCTTTGGGTCGATGAGCATCCAAACCAAGGAGATGAAAAGTAGGGCATACCCCGTGTAGGTGACAGGAATTCCGTAAGGGTCGGCGTTGATGGCGAGTACACTTCCCTTGCCGTCCTCGTCGTATGACGACTGGTATAGACGATAGGAACGGTGCGAGTAAATGTTGTTCATCGACACCTCACCCTCGCTCTTCTCGTTGCCATCCATCACGATGAACTTGGAGGAATAGTCAGCTACTGCATTAGTGCCATCGTGCATCTTTGCCTCAAACTTCTGTAGGCAGAGCGAGAAAGGCAGTTTCTCTTCTTTCATGCCCTGCTCTTCATCGCTAGCCATATAAGTGTTGACAGGCTGGTTGATGCGCAGGTGAATCATGCCTCGTTTGGCTGAGACATGCGTGAGCAAGGCCCCAGCAAGAATGATGAGGAAGGAAAGGTGAAGAGCCAGCGTAGAGGCGCACTTCACTTTCCGCTTAATAATGTAGAAAGCACCGAGGGCTGCGAGTGCTGCCCAAATCAAAATAAACCACCATGCCCCGTAATAGTGGGCATGCACATAATCCGTGCCCTGGCTTTTCTCCACGATAGTGGCTGTAGCCATACATACGAGCACAAGGATGTAAAGGATGAATATAATCTTTTTTACCATGTTATTTCTTTAGAGCTTTAGCTGTTGTTTCAAAATCTAAAGTTATGGAATCTTTTTGGGGATTATTGTTGGCAACTATAATAGCCATATAGAATTCAGTATCTTCTACTTTTGAATTAGCTGTGCAAATAGTAAATCTTTCTGGTGAATATTGCGCAAACCATCTTAGAAACAGTCGATTTCTGGCTGCTTCACGATTGTCGCTAGTATCACATATATATAAAAGTACGTCTTGATTTTCTATAAAAAAATCTTCGATAATCGCAATGATAGTGTCTTTTATTTTCTTATCGTATGAGCCATGGCTTTTTTCTATATTATCTATACTGAATTGATAGCTCATGCACCCTCCAATTTCATATTCTTCAGAAAAAGAGATGGAATATCTAATGCCCTTATCTGTAGTAAAAATATAAAAGTTTTCATTTTTTGAAATTTTTACCTCATATGGTGCTTTGCTGTTTATTCTTTGGATAGATAAGATGTTCATACTTGTTGAAACTCTTTAGTATATTCGTTCTGGAGATATTGAATAGCTCTTTCTTCCATTTCCTTTTTGTGCTGTAATAGAAGTTTGATTCTCTTAACAGCTTCTTCTTTTGTTATTTTCATAATAGTGTTCCTTTCTTAATTTTTTACATTCTATCTTTAGTAAAAATAACATGATCAATTAAACTTTCGTAAGCAGCTCGTGCTTTGTCACGATTTGCCTTTCGTTGTTCTTCACTCATATTTTCTACTCGCTTCATGTTTTCCATGAAGCGTTCTGCGTTCTTGCCGTAGAGTATCGGCGTTTCTCTGATAGGTCTTGCCATAACTGTTTCCTCCTATTTTTGAATGATTAATAACTTCTGCTGCAAAGTTACGACTTTATTCTGAAATAGCCAAACTTTTTCTTTATTTTGTGATTTCGAGCTAGACTAAAATTTCAAAAAAGACCGCACAAGTGTAAACGCGTTGTTATACAGAGAGTTATATCGTGACTTGTGCGGTGTGCGGTCAAAAATGAGATAGGAGAGTCGACAGATAAGAGCACGCCATCCGCTAACCTGTAGATGGCTATGTAGCCAAGACTGTCTCGCTTGGATAGTGTGCCTGTCTCTACCAGACAGTCTAACTTTCATGGGCGGACAGTCGCTGCTAGCTCGTTACCCGGGATTTGCTACTTGCTAGATGGCTCTTAGAAACTTAACCACAGCATCTCGTTCTGCTTTACTCAACTTGTAGAAGTTTTGTGTTGCATAGTATGCATCGCTGTTTTTGCTATATCCATGCCACATGATAGCTTCTATCTCATTCTTGGCTCTACAGTCATGGAGACGGTCTTCTGCTCCCGTATTCGCCAAAGATAATCCTCTTCCCCAGAGTGGAGTGGTACGACACCAGCCATTGATGATGTCATTGACCATGTACAGTCTGTGTTGAACCATATCGGTGTAGGGGTAAATCTTCTGGTTAGGATAAGTTGGTAACTTGCCCATTCCTTTTACGAAAGAGGTAGCCCAATAGTCATCCTTTCCTGTTGTCCATGATGGTCGGTGACAATTAGCGCAACCTATTTTCATAAAGATTTGTTTGCCCTGTTTGACTTGTTCGTCATCAAGATTTCTCGCTTTAGGGATAGACAATCCTCTTTGCCAAACCATGAAATTATAATAACTTTGGTCGTCCATCTCTTCACCAAATTTGTCCACGAAATACTTTTCATAGGTTGGTGCATCCTCAGGAGAATTTAATCCTAGTAAAAGGTTGACTAGATACTTGATGTTTTCTTTGGTGCCATCACCATAGTATGGATTCAGCATCTTGTCGTCTTTACCATGTTGCTGGATGTAGTTGATGACACTTTCATTCTCACTGTTAGCCTTTGCCCATTCCTTTGTCGTGTAAAGATAGTGAAGGTCTTTGCGTGTTACATTACATATTTCCCAGATAGCATAGTCTTGTTGCAGAGAAGAGCGAGACAACTGATAGTTGAATTTTCTCAGTACATTGCCTCTGTCTTCAAGATACATAAAGGCTGTGGAAGCCCAATCGTTCTTGTTGGCATCCCACATCATCGGATTGAGCTGTGCAAATTGTGCTTCATGAGCATATTGTTTTTTGATGGAGTCGTCAGGAATGGCATCTAAGAGTGCTGTTCCTTGTATGCCGATGGTTGACTCCACTCTTACCGTGTAACCAGCACGTGGTTTAGGACTGGTATGAATGGCATCCTCGTCGATGGTAACCACTGGATAACTTAATTCATAAGTTTCGCCATCTGCGAATTTATTTCCATGCTCGTCGGTAGCCTTTTCCCATTTGATGTGTATTCCACTCTCGTCGATAGGAGGGAGAAATGGCGTCTGAGCCTTGGTTTGTGGCACACCTGCTATTTCCGTTACGTATGTATCTTCCGTATAGGTGCCTCCCTTACCGTCGCTGCTACCGGCAGGATAGTATAAGGCAAGTAGGTAGCCATTGCCCATGGTGTTGGCGTCGTATTTGTATTGTTTCTTTCCGTGACCATAGCCAGGATGGCAATAGATGCAGGACGGACGTACCCAGCATGGACCTAAGCCTTTGAATGGCTTGGTGTTCAGGGTGTAGTTTCTTTCGAAGAAAGCTTCTCCGTTATTGAATTCTTTGAGCAACCCTGCTTGCTCGATAGCCGGTGACTCGTCTTCATAGCAGCCCGCTGTAGTGTTCTCTGTTGTTCCCAACTCACCTCCAGGGTACCATTCTGATGCATCAAATACTTCGTTCTTATTTCCGCTGTTGTTATCTGTGCCATTTGTATTGTCATCGGAACATGCGCTGAAGACGATAGCTAAGGCAGAAAAGGTAAGGACTTTAGAAATAGAATGTTTTTTCATCTTGCTTGATTTCTTGATAAGCAGAATAATGCTCCTTAAAGATGGAAGTAGACCTCCATCCTTGAGGAGCATTGATTCTGATGTTGTAATTTATACTAATTTTTCTGTATGTAATCTGTCAGCTTTTTAGACCACATTTTTAGATAGAGCGCAAGAACTTAACTACTGCGTCACGATCTGACTTGCTCAAGTCATAGAATTGCTTTGCAGACCAGTATGCCTGGCTGTTCTTGCTGTAGCAGTGCCACATGATAGCCTCTACTTCATTGCGTGCACGGCAGTCGTGCATACGCTCTTCTGCACCAGTGTTGGCAAGTGACAAGCCACGACCCCAAAGTGGAGTGGTACGGCACCAAGATCCATGAATATCATTGATCATGTCGAGCTTGTGCTGAATGAAGTCAGAGTAAGGATAAATCTTCTGGTTTGGATATTGTGGAAGAGCTCTACCCTTGATGTTGTCTGAAATCCAGTAATTGTCGTTGCCTGTAGTCCAAGAAGGGCGGTGGCAACTAGCACAGCCCATCTGCATGAAGAGTTCCTTACCACGCTGTACGGAAGCATCGTTCAAATTGCGGGCGCGAGGAATGGCCAAGCCACGGTGCCAAACCATGAAGGCATAGTAGCTGTCATCGTCTTGCTCTGCTGTGAAATTATGCCACTGATTGTCAAACTGGTTTGTTGATGGGCTGAGCAGGTGAAGTACAGCATCGGCAATTCCCTCTTTAGTTCCGTTTGCGTAGTATGGAGAGCTTGGGTCTGCCTGGATAGCCTTGATGACAGATTCGTTTTCTGACATAGCTTTAGCCCATGCATCTGTGGTGTACAATTTTGGACGGTCGCTACGAGTTACGTTTGTGATGTTCCAGATAGCGTTGGCGCCAGGACCATCCTGTAAGGTGGCACGTGTCAGAGCGTAAGTATAACGTTTCAGCATAGCAGGACCATTTACAACTTCTTTCTTGCTATTGATGTAGTCATGGCTAGATGGTTGTGAGCCATTAGCCAAAGCACCTGATGCGGTAAATGTACCATACCAAGCACTTGTCGCCATTTTGTTGTTGGCTGCATCCCACATAGTTGGATTCAAGTATTCGCTAACGTTGTATCCCAGTTTCTTAAAGTTTGCAGCCTCAGCTTCATATTGCTTGATGATGGAATCTTCTGGAATGGCATCAATCAATCCTGTACCGATGATTCCAATAGTTGACTCCAATCGCACAGCGATGTTGGAAGGCTGTGGATCGGTGTTGAAAGCTGTCGTAGGGATAGTGACAACAGGATAGTGCAAGCTGAATGTCTCGCCATCCTTAAACTTCATAGGGATTCCACTTGGCATAGAAGCTACATCTTTCCATTCTATCTTGATGTCATCTTCATTGATTGGAGGAAGGAATGGAGAAATTGCCTTTTGTTGTGGCATACCTGTTACCTCTGTTATGTAACCTCCATTGTTGCTATGATCGCCATCAGGATTATTGCCATCGTCTGCTGGATGGTAAATAGCCATTAGGTAGCCATTACCGTAAGTAGCTTTCAGAATACCTGTTGGCTGAGCCTTTCCATGACCATAACCTGGGTGGCAGTCAATGCAAGATGTTCTAAGGTAAGCAGGACCCAAACCTTTGAATGGTGCTGTATTAGTGGTGTAATTGCGCTCGAAGAGAGCTTCACCTTTGTGAAAGGCTGTCAGCAAGTCACCTGTCACTGCTGGTGTTTCATCTTCATAACAACCAGCTGTTGTGTTCTCTGTGGTTCCGAGTTCGCCACCTGGATACCATTCGTCCGCCGTAAAATTACCTGTGGCTTTACCTACATAGTTTGCGTCTGTTTCTGTTCCAGGATTTACATTGTCATCGTCTGAACAGGAAGCGAGAGGCAATGCCATAGAGGCAAGCATCATCAGATATAAACTGTTTTTCTTATTCATAATATTTTGTAATTAAATAGTGTAATTTCTTTTAATGAGCAATAGGGAATCATGAAAAGATCCTTTCCATGACTCCCTGAATGCTATATTCTATATTATCGTTTGCAAATTATTTCTGTGTTGCAAACCAGTTTCCAGCCAATGTCAACTGTGTGTCGAGAGCCTTCACCTTGGTCTGTGCTGTACCTACCAAAGCATCTGTTGTATGACCTACAAAGCTACCGAGCTGTGACTGGCAGTTCTCCAATGCGGCAATTGCTTCCTTCAAGCTTGTCTCAAGAGCAGTCACGTTCTCGTAGTTGTGGTCCTTCATATACTTGATGATAGACTTGTTCTCGTTGCGTGCGCCATTCTCATCACGACCACCATAAAGTGAGTTCTGGATGCTGATGATGTTATCCTTGAAGTCAACGAATGACATGTGGCTATAAGGAGACTCGATATAGTTAGGGTCATCACCAGAGTATGGGTTACCAATCTTTACGTTAGCTACCTCGTTAGAGATGTTCTGGCAACCAGAAATCAAGATAGTTGACATAACCTCAGCCCAAGTTGCATATGTACTACCAGCTTTTGAGGCGAGCAACATGTTCTGACCATATGATTTCTCACCACCATTTACAGTATAAGGCAACTCAAGTTCCTCAACACGGTCGATGTGAGCCTGTGGAGCATCCTCGTTCCAAGAAACTTCCATCTGCCAGCACTTGTCACGAAGGTCACCAGCTACGGCAGTAGCGTAAATCAACTCTTCCTTACCTGTTACTGTCTTGCCTGCAAATGCCTCATCTGTCTCGTTGCCACGGAGAGCCTCGATTGTACGATTCTGACCATCACGGAAGATGATGAACTCGATGCCATGGAAGCCAAGGAGCTCCTGGCCTAATTTACCGCTAGCGTAAGCGATACCATCCTCGCCATCGAGCTTTGCTACCTGTGCGCTGTTGCTCAAAGCTGTAGCCAAGCCATCAGCATCGAGAGGCCATGTGTCGATATGTGGGTCGATTCCGAAGTCGGTTGCTGCACCGAAGAGGAATGCCTCGCTCTCCTCATATTCAGAACGAGCCTCTTTGAATGTTGTGCAGATGTCATCAATTTCAGCCTGTGTTACGCTGTTTGGGTCTGTCTTGAATTTCTCTGTAACAGCAGCCAACTTGTCGTAAAGCTTGCCTGTCTGCTCAGCCAACTCCTTGTATGTCAAGTTTACCGTGTTGTTAACATACTGGTTGGCAATTTCTTCCATTGCTTTCGCGTTGTCTGTTGGAGTAACCTCAGTCTTGTTGTCATCGTCGCTATCGCTACAAGCGGTGAAGCCACAAGTCATCAATGCACTAAGTGCAACGAACAAAGATGTTCTAAAATACTTCTTAATCATTTCGTTTGATTTTTGAGTTATTTAATATTGTGTTATTTATTTCTCTAGGATTGATTGTAAGGTTCTTCCTCTAAATCTTAGAGGAAGAATCCTTCGTATGCGATACCGATAGATACGGAAGGCTCGTTGTTGTACTTGCTCTTCAGATATCTCTTGGAATATTCTGCCTTAACTGCAATTTGCTTAAGAGGATAGTAATTGACACCGAATGTCATTACATTCTTCTTCGTGTAGTCGTATGCAGCTTGATCCTTTGCAGGAATGTAAGAGTTGTAGTAGTCATATCTTCCAAAAAGATAGAGTTTTTGGTCGTCTTGGCGCAATTTCTCAAATTGAGAGAAAATGTTGTAACCTGCCTCGATAGACATATCTACTGCGTTCTTTCCCACTGGTGTCTTCTGATATGGCGAGTTGTTGGCAGCCAAGTTACGCTTAATCTCGTTGATGGTAGCTGCATCGCCTACATATCCATAGTCTGCGTTTCCGCGTACAATCCAGTTGAAGCGATTGAATGTGAAGTCAATGGCGCCGATAGCTACAGTACCCTTGATGTTGTCGTATTTCAACTTGCCTTGGTAGTTGCCATTCGTGTCATATTTGTCTCCCTGCAAGTCGTGAGGATAACCATTGTGCATAGCCTGACCATAGTAGCCGCTCAAACCGATGCGCAGACCAGGGATGGAATAGTTATCAACACGTGCTGCAAAGCCATACTTGTTGGCTACCTTGAACTCATAAGAAGAACCAGCACCCTTCTGAACCCAATTCTCACGATTGAATTGGAATGCATCCAAACCAGCTAAGAATTGAATCTCATATTTCCAATGTTTGGTACGTCCCCAGAAACTGATACCTGTGTCGTGCCATGTACATGGGAGAATGGTTGCTTCTCCCTCAGGACGATAAACAGTGAAGAAGTTCAAAGGCTCATGATGAGCATTGGTCATACCCACTGGAACAACCATGTGTCCAATTTTGATGTTTGCCCATTTCTTGATTTCCTTGTTAATCCAGAACTGCTCAAGCTCAACTTCACCACCTTTTTCGATTTCTGATTCCCATTCGCCTCCTTCGGTATATTCCTTCTCATTGGCAGAACCTGTACCGGTATGCTCGAATTCAATCTCAGAACTCATGGTCCAACCTTTTCCGAAGTCATAACCTAAATAGATTACTGCATGAGGAATGTCGAAACGACCATGGCTTGGGTCATTGGCATATTGCTTTGGACGGGAATAGCGATAAACATTATCACTGTAAAAGTTGCGTGACAAAGCTACTTCGCCATAGCCTCCAACGCTTAATCGATTGCCTTTTGCGTGTTGAAACACACTGTCGGCTGCAGTCGTCTGTGCGCTAGCAGTTGCCAAACCAGCAACCAAAGCTGCGGACATCAATCCAATTCTTAAACTGTTCATCTTTGTATTTTGAAATTTTTGTTATCTTTTTATCTTTTTCCTTAAATCCTATATTTAGGAACTCGTCCTATCTCTCTTAGGAACGGAATATATTTTTTATATATGAAAAAGAAAAGAGGCGCGGATATCTGCTTGCGATCTCGACATTAGAGACCTAGTATCTCCTCAAAGCTTGATGGCTCGTTAAAAGCTGTCTTGCTAATAAGGAATTACGCAGCTCTGCCGCTCGGGAGTGGCAATCATCACCGCGCTCTTTCTCGATTTCGGGTGCAAAGGTACGATGTTTTAAAATTTCTTGCAATACTTAAAAGTTGGTAAACTCGGGCATCCCCATTTCTAGGTATTGCAAGTTTCGAAACTTTTTTGTAAATTTGCAGCCGAATAAGAAACATTATGAATGTTCTTGATTATAAGGATGTTTTTCAACTAGGTACAGAACTTAATTAAGTACAAGAAGATGAAGAATCAAAAGATGTATGAGGCTGACGACAAAATGATCGGCATCATCAGAGACAACTACAACATCTTGCAGAGCTTGGGTAGCTTCGGCATTAACCTGGGCTTCGGAGACAAGACCGTGAAGGAGGTATGCGATGAACAGAAGGTGGATACTTACACATTCCTTGCAGTAGTCAACTTCACTATCAATGGTTACAAGGAGTACGACAATGCCGACCGCTTGTCGCTGCCTACTCTTTTGCATTATCTCAGGGCATCCCATGCCTACTATATAGATTTCCAATTGCCTTTCATTCGCAAGGAGCTGGTCGAGGCACTCGATGAAAACGATAATCTCGCCCGACTCATCCTCAAACTCTATGATGATTATGCTCATAGCATCACTAATCACATGAAGTACGAGGAGAAGATGGTATTCCCTTATGTTCAGGCACTTATAGATGGCAATGCCAATTATAACTTCGATATAGAAACGTTCTCCAAGCATCATGTTCAGGTGGATCAGAAACTGAAGGAGTTGAAGAGCATCATCATCAAGTATTTGCCTTCCGATGGCCTGCATAACAACCAGCTTAGTGCCACCCTCTATGATATATATAATAATGAGGAATGGCTAGCCCATCACTCCGAGGTGGAGGAGGAAATCTTCATCCCTGCCGTCAGAAATGCCGAGCGAAAATTGAAGCAGAATGATGTCAGCGCCAAGATTTCCAATATGATTAACCAGACGCCGATGAGCGACGAGCAGCTCAGCGATCGTGAGAAGGATGTCATCGTTGCCTTGGTTCAGGGAATGACCAACAAAGAGATTGCCGACCATCTTTTCATCTCCATCAATACGGTGATTACACACCGCAGAAATATCGCCCGAAAGCTTCAGATTCACTCTCCGGCAGGTCTTACCATCTATGCTATCGTGAATAATTTGGTGGATATTTCTACGGTGAAACTCTAAGTTAGAGTATTAAATATATTAAAATAGCGATAAAGCCTCCCTC